>JAOZUJ010000023.1 GCA_029938745.1 Candidatus Moraniibacteriota bacterium | reverse complement strand
TTAGCTATTTTGTCAACCCTGTGCTATTACACAGTGTTTATATGATTAAATTTAATAAATTACATAATAACAAGCTTCATTATCTTATAACATACTTTATACATAAAAATGACAAAAAAATCAATTCAAACTATTTTATCTACATGGACAAAAAAATGTGACGTCCTCGACGTCGAGATGATTGTTGCTTATGTCATACAAAAAGACCGTTCTTTTGTTATTGCGCATCCGCAACACATTCTTTCACTCTCAGAATATACAAAAATTGATACCCTGTGCAAAAAACGCTCTCTACACTATCCACTCGCATATATATTTGGCACAAAAGAATTTTATGGCAGAGATTTCATTGTCAATAAACATACGCTTATTCCACGACCAGAAACAGAATTAATGATCTCACAAATTATTTCATTTATTACAAAAAAACAATTAACTAATGTGTGTATTGTTGACATTGGCACAGGTAGTGGCATTATTGCGATTACGCTTGCAAAAGAGCTTGCAAAGATAAACGTAGATTATCAATTATGCGCAACTGATATTTCACCAGAAGCATTATCTGTCGCAAAACAAAATGCAAAAAAACACAATGTGTACGACACGATTAGTTTTTATCATAGCGATTTACTACAAAATAATTCTTTACACAATAAGTTACAAGACGCTTCCTGCAAAAATATTATTTTTGTAGCTAATTTGCCATATGTAGACGTCACAATCAAATCAAAGCTCTTGAAGCAACATAATTCACGAGCACTAACATTTGAGCCTCAAATTGCTCTTTGGTCTCCAAACAATGGCCTTGATCATTATGAAAAACTCATCAAGCAAACGCAAGACATAAAAAAGACTACCACATCATTTTATGAAATTGATCCACAGCAGTCAATTCTTCTCACCAAGTATATTCACACAAATATATCACCCGACATACAAGTAACACACCACAAAGATCTTGCAAAAAAAGACCGTGTCTCGGAGTGGACAATTACCAATCCAAAAAACACATAAAGCCCTAGATACTACTAGAGCTTTATGCAAAAAATTCAACTATTCAAACTATTTATTTTTTACAATGCGTTATTTTACACTTTGCACGTTTTTAAGTTGTTTTTTTATTTTTTCTATTTCATGCCAGTTGCTACTGGCTATTATTTGTTTTACAAAATCTTTTTTTGTTTAAAAAATAATTTTGCTTTACTTCCTTATTATAAAAAACTTTTTCAATATAATCAATAGTATTTAAATACTTATTTTAAAACAATGCAACAAAAAATGTAATAATCATTGCAATAGCGATGATAACCTTCACCACAACACCAAAAATAAATCCGACAATTGTACCAAATCCAGCTTTTGCTGCAGGGTGCAATTTCCTATACCGTATATATTCTCCGATAAAAGCACCAACAAAACTTCCAATAATCATCCCTATCAAATTAAATACAATAAGTCCGACAATTGTGCCTATAATTGCACCAATAACACCTGCCCAACTCGCTCCGTATATTTTTGCACCAAAAGTGCCTGCAATAAAATCCAATGCTGTGCCGATAATCATTGCAATACCTGTAATAATAACAATTGTAATTGTTATTTCTGCAAAATTTGTAAATAATCCGTACAATAAAATTCCACCCCAAATAAGTGGCAAGCTTGGAATTACAGGGAGAATAATTCCTGCAAAGCCGGCAATAAACATAATAATTACAACAATCAATAATGTAACGGAAAGAATTGACATCATGGCACACAAAAAATAATGAAAAATGTATAATATACTTATTAGACCAAAAAAAAGCAGTTTTGTCTACGTTGACTACATATACAATCCTTGTACAATAAAGGGTGACTTTTGTTGTTCGCATTTAGCGAACGGCTTCAACGTAAGCTATTTAACAATTTAAAACTAGGAAGGAAGGTGTAAGATATGACTGAAGAAGGAAGTAATGAATCGAACTGGTTTCAAGACAATCTCCGCATTATTATTAGCGTTGGTATCGTAATTCTTCTCGTCTTTGCAATTTATTCTTATTCAAAGCGTACTGCTCGAACTGATGTTGTCGTAGATGACTCTCAAATCGAAGAAGTCGCAATGACAGCTGAGTCTGAAAATAGCAAAGAAATAAATGAAATTCTTGATGAAATCAAGGATGAAGAGCAAGAACAAATAGAAGAAGTTACTCAAGAGCAACAGGAAGCTCAAGAAAAGGCCGAGCAAGAGCAGAAAGAGCAAGATGAAAAACAAACTGCCGAAGAAGATGAAGCTGAAGCAGAAAAAACACAGCAGAATCAAAAGATAGCTCAAGAGCAACAGGAAGCTCAAGAAAAGGCCGAGCAAGAGCAGAAAGAGCAAGATGAAAAACAAACTGCCGAAGAAGATGAGGCTCAAAAAATTGCTCAAGCTGAAGCAGAAAAACTAGCAGAACAAGAAACGCAAAATACCCAATCAGCAAAGGATGCTATGAGAGAAGTCATTGAATCACATTCTACACAAACTCAACAGAAAGATGGTGTGATTATTGTTGTCGCAATCCCTGGTGATTCCACAACAACACTTGCACGAAAAGCTACTGCAGATTACATCAGCAGAAATAACATAGGCGGATTAACTCCAGCTCACAAAATTTATATTGAGGACTACATGCGTAAGACAAAGGGTACGCAAAATATTCATCCGGGCACAGAACTAGAATTTTCTAATGACCTAATTAATAGTGCAATAGAAAAATCTCGAGCCTTGACTGATGCTCAATTACAAAATCTTGACAGATATGCACAGAATGTTTCAACATTCTAAAAAACAAGTTATAAAAATAAATGAGTGATATGAAGTATTTCTTTTTTATTCTTTATACACAAAAAACACTCGGCAACGTTCCGAGTGTTTTTTGGTTATGAAATTCTATTCAATAAAATAAAACCGAGCGCATTTTTGGCGCTCGGTTTTACATGCAATAGTCTAAAAAATCAACACTATCTTTTTTTCATTTTTTTTCTAATAAATGCTGGAACGGTAATGTCTGTACTATCATCTTCAGAAGAATCAAATTTTTGTGGTGTATCAATCGGATCATTTATGATCATTGTTGGTTGCATCGGATTTGTCGTCACAACATCATCTACCACAGACTTGTTTGGGTCAACTCTCTCATCACGTGAAATCACACGAGCCACGTCCTCTTCTGAGACTGTACTTGGTTTAGTTTCTGGCATAGTTGTTGTTCTTTCCTGTGGTGGTATTTCTGTTCGCACGGTTGTCATGAATCCAGCATTTCCAATTTCACCATCTTCATGTTCATCAATAATTTGCATTTCATCTTCATCTTTCTCATCAGAAAATCCAGTTGCAATAACAGTGATTTGTATAATACCCTTTTCCGCCTTATCATCGATTACCGTACCGAAAATAATACGTGCATTTGGATCAACTGATTCTGTAATTACATTTGATGCCTCTTCCACCTCAAACATCGTAATATCATCACTGCCTGTAATATTATAAAGCACTCGCTTCGCACCATCTATTGAAAGGTCAAGTAATGGACTATTGACAGCCGCTTTTGCAGCCTCTGATGCACGATTTTCACCTTTAGCAATACCAATACCCATCAAAGCATCTCCACTATTTGCCATTGTTGTTTCAACATCCTTAAAATCAACGTTAACTGCTTCTGAACTACTGTTACAAATAATATCAGAAATACCTTGTACGCCTTGTCGCAATACATCATCGACAATACGAAAAGAATTCACAAGACTTGTTTTTTTATCAATAATAGAAAGAATTTTATCATTTTGAATTGAAATAATTGTATCTACACGGCCTTTAAGAGAAACGAGACCTTCTTCTGCAATTGCACGCCTACGTGCACCTTCAAATGAAAATGGTCGCGTCACAACTGCAACTGTCAATATACCAAGCTCTTTTGCTGTTTCTGCTACAACTGGTGCTGCACCTGTTCCAGTACCACCACCAAGTCCACAAGTTACAAAGATCATATCAGCACCCTTGAGAACATTTTGAATTTCCTCACGACTTTCTTCTGCTGCTTGACGACCAACTTCTGGATTCATGCCAGCACCAAGCCCCTTTGTAAGGCTTTTACCAATATGCACCTTCTCTTCTGCTTTTGAATGATGCAACGCTTGCGTATCTGTATTAATCGCAACAAATTCAACACCCTTTAAGTCAGCGTCAATCATGCGAGAAATTGCATTACCGCCTCCGCCACCAACACCAATGACTTTAATTCGCGAAAAAGTTTCTATGTCCGTTTTTACCTCTGCCATATCATTAAATATAGTAATTAAATAACACCTCCACTATTATCCTCCTCCAGTTTTTTACTGTACCATGTCCACAAGTTTTCTGTCAATCTTTTCTATCCAAAAAATATCTTTTACGGTAAAAATCGATCGAACATACTGCGAAGCTTATCAAATATTCCTTTTGCACCAGCTCCAACACCAACAAAATGACCTGCACTAGGCTGTTGACCGCCTACATCATGTACGGCCCATAAAATCAGCCCAATAATTGTTGCATATGATGGATCATCTACATGATCTACAACACCTAGTAAGTTTGTTGGTTGACCAATTGACACAGGTAGTCGCAATTCATCTTTTGCAAACTCCGTAATATGTGGCATATGTGCACCACCGCCAGTTAGTACTGCACCTGCTGGCAATAATTGGTCTTTCCCTATTGATTCCAATTCTTTTACAATAAGGCCAAAGATCTCCTCAAGTCGTGCTTGAATAATTTCTAGTACATAACGATGTGGAATCACTTCTGTTTCTTGTTCATTGATCTGCGACAAATCGATCATATCCTTTTTACTGACGCCTTCCATGCTTGCACTGCCATATTCAAACTTCACTCTTTCCGCAATATCAATTTCTGTGCGAAGTACAATTGCTATATCATTTGTAATAAAATCAGAACCAATTGGTAGCACAGCAGTATGTGTTAGGTCGCCATCTTCATATACAGCAATTGATGTTGTCGTTGCACCAAGATTGATTAACACAACACCAAGTTCTTTTTGCTTTTTTGTTAATGTTGATTCTGCAGCTGCCAATGAATCAATAATAAAATCTTCAATCACAACATCTGCTCTCTCCATCGCACTCGTAAGATTTTTTACGTGATTGCTAGGCACCTCCACAATTACAGTATCTACTTCCAACCGAACGCCACGCATACCAACAGGCTCTTCAATATCCCGCTGATCATCCAAGCGAAATGTTCGTGGTATGACGTGAATAATTTCATTATTTGTTGGAATCGAAACCGCTTGTGCTGCCTCAATAACACGATCAACATCATCTTCATTCACTGTGCCATCAGCGCGACCAATTGCGATGACGCCAGGAGCCTCTTTTACACCAATGCCTGTGCCACCAATACTTACAATCGCACTTTTGATATTTTCACCACTCATTTGCTCTGCTTTTTCAACCGCACGCGCAACTGAATCAGCCGCATCATTTATATCAACAACAGCACCTCGACGCATTCCTCGTGATTCCTCTGTGCCAACACCCAAGATACGAACCTGCCCATCTTCCTCTGAAATATCTGCCACAACGCATCGAACAGCCGATGACCCCAGATCTATACCTGTAATAATATTTGATTTCATAAAAAATTTATTATTTGATTGCTGACATAATAAGTGGAATAAATATAATAAGACCGACAATACTCGCTCCAATACTCAAAACCAATACCGTTGCTGCAGAAACATCCTTGATTACACCCGCATACGGATGTTTGCGTGGCTTCAATATGTCTACAACACGTTCAATCGCAGTATTCATTAATTCTATCATAAGTACCAAAAAAATCATCGTTACCACAATTGCAATCTGTTCTAAATTTGCGCCAAGCACAACGAGTGCGAGCAAAATAAACATTGCAAAATAAACTTCTATACGAAAATTTCGCTCATTTTTAAATGTAAACGCTATACCGCGCAGTGCAGCTTTTAAGCTACAACCAATTGAACAATCTTTCATTTTGTATTTTATTTATTATAACAGAATTTTTCACTTATGGCATCCTGTAATGCAAACATCTCATCACTATGTTGAAATCCTAAAAGATGCAATACTCCATGAGAGTATACTGTAAAAAATTCTTTATCTATTTTAACATTATTTTCTTTTGCGAATTGCTCTATGAAATTATAACACAAAATCACCTCACCAAGAAATATTTCAGATTTATTCACAGATGAAATATCAATATTATCACTATAATCTCCAACAGAAATAACATCTGTGACGACATCTTTGTTGCGTAATCGTTTGTTCATGCGTTGCATTTCTTTGTCACTAATAATAGCAACACTTATCGTAATATCAATATCCTCACGATTAATAGCACCTGCTGCCTGAATTGTTTCTTGTGCAATTTCAGTTAATAATTGTTCGTCATAATTTTTCTCTATTGGTGCGTGCAGATCAACATGTACATTCATAAATTCAACTATGATAAAATTTCATCAACAATCGTTCGCACGGTATTTCCGTCAGACTGATCTCCAACTTCAGCCATAACTGGTCCCATCACTTTGCCCATATCAGCTTTTGTTGTAGCTCCAGTGTCTGCCACAACTTTTTCCACAATCGCTCGCACAGCATCTTCATCCATTTGCTCTGGTAAATATTGTTCAATAATTTTTAGTTCCAATTCTTCCTTCTCAGCAAGATCCTCTCGTCCACCATCTCTGTATTGGGTAATACTATCCTTATGTTGTTTAATTGCACGTTTTATAATTACAGTCACACCAGCATCATCCAAGCCATCTTCACGCTTTAATTGTGCAATTTCTTCATTTTTAATTGCACTATCCAAAGAACGCAGTGTATCACGTTTTTGAACATCTCTTGCTTTCATTGCATCAATAAGATCTGCACTAATTTGTTTTCGTAATGTCATATTTATTTTATTAATGATATAATTTCTTTCTACACACAAACAACAAAACTATCACAGGAGTCATTTGTGCGTATTACAGATCACATCAAAGCGTTAGCTTTTTTTGATCTTTTTCTTTAATTCTTTAAATGCATCGTCATCAAAACGACCAAGTTTCTTCAGTTTATCAACTTCTTTGCGCATTTTATTCTTGTACAATGCTTCTTGTCTTCGCGCAATCTTATTTTTTTCTGGCTGATCAAAACGATTTTTTCGAACATGCATTAAAACACCGCTTTGTTGCATGCGACGTGTAAAACGTTTGATCATATTTTCTGTTGTCTCTCGATCGTTCTTTTTGTATACGTAAACCATTACGCCACGCTCCTTTCTATAAAATATTTTCCACTAAATGTGGATGACAGAATAAACATTATTCTTAATATTTATTCTACATCACCATTTTTACAAAGAATGGATATCCTCATGTAGCGGTGCTCCACCAATTAAATGTAGGTGAATATGTGACACCTCTTGTCCACCATTTTTACCTGTACGAATCAATAATTTATATCCGTCTTTTTCAATACCTTTATCTTTTGCAATCTCCACTGCCACTGCAACCATGTCGGCTATAATCATGCTATTATCACTATTTATATCATTCATTGAAGCAATGTGTACTCGTGGAATAATCAAAATATGCACTGGTGCAATTGGATTAACATCATTGAACGCAACTACGGTGTCTGATTCATATATAAAATCAGATGAAATCTCTCCTTGAATAATTTTACAAAAAATACAGTCTTCCATAATATCACAATTATTTTTTCTTTACAAGCTTTGCTGATGCTTTCAGATTTTTTCTGACAAATGCTATCGCCTTATCACGTGCAACAGTTTCTTGTGTTCCTGTTAACATATTTTTGACAATCACAGTATCATCAAGTGCTTCTTGTTGTCCGATAATCAATGTCAATTCAACGCCTAACTTATTTGCATGTCGCAATTGTTTTTGCAATGCTCCACGACCAAAACTTTCCGCAACTAAAATACCAGACTGTTCAATATCTGCAAAAAGTTGCAAACTTTTTTTCTTTGCAAGCTCACCAAGTTGTGCAAGAAATACACGTGGTTGTGGTGCTTGATATTTTTTTGCTTTAACGCGCTTCATTTCCATGATCAATCGATCAACACCAAATGCAAATCCGATTGCTGGTGTTGGTTCTCCACCAAATAATTCAATAAGTCCATCAAAACGACCACCACCACCCAAAGAACGCTTTTTACCAAATTCATCATTCGCATATACTTCAAAAACTGTTCGTGTATAATAATCAAGTCCACGTACCAACTGCGGGTCAATTGTATATGGCAAGTCTAATTCATCGAGGTACTCCAACAAATTTTTAAAATGCTCCCGTGACTCTTTATCAAGATGATCAATTGATTGTGGCGCACCAGCACATACCTGGATACACTTATCGTCCTTTGCATCAAAAATTCTCAGAGGGTTTGTGCTAATCATTTCTTTGTATCGTGATGGCAATTTATTCTTTTTTGATCGGAAATATACTTTCAATAATTTCAAATATTCCTGACGAGATTCTACTGTACCAATAGAATTCACACTAAACTGTATATTTTTAATACCAAGATCTTTGAGTACACGATACGCAATTTGCATAATTTGTGCATCCAAAATTGGATCCTCTTCACCAAAAATATCAAATTCTGCTTGATAAAATTCTCTATAACGACCTTCTTGCGGTCGATCATAGCGGTATGCTGGACCCATTGAAAACAATTTAATCGGCTTTGGCAAGATCATCATGCCATGTTGAATATATGACCGTGCAATAGATGCTGTCATTTCCGGTCGAAGTGCCACATTGTCACCGCCTTTTGTACGAAATGAATACATTTCCTTGTCCACAATATCAGTTCCTGTACCAATTGGTCGTGTAAAAATATTTTCAAATTCAATAATCGGCGTATCAATACGTGAAAAACCATATTCTATAGAGCGCTTTTCAAATACTTTTCGCACTTGTTGCCAATATGCCTGATCTCCTGGCAAAATATCACGCATACCACGCACTGTCTGCAAAACCAATTGCTCTTCATCTTTTTGTATAACTGGTTTTTTTGTGATTACCTTCTTTACAGCTACTGGTTTTTTGGCCGTAATTTTCTTTATCTGCTTTTTTGTAGATTTTTTTACAGTTTTTTTCGCAGTTGTCTTTTTTCGTACCATACACTTATATATTTTAACCAGTTAAATCACTATTAAAAAATTTCCATATTCCCCAGTGGCCACGCACGCAAGAGCACCTTGCCAATCACATCATCTTTTTGAATTGGTCCAAATGTACGTGAATCACTACTCGCCGCACGATTGTCCCCCAACACATAATATTCATTTTCTCCAACAACCACCTTTATTGTGCCATTTGTTTTTCTGCCTTCTGGCAAATATGAGTTTTCATCAATGACACGTCCTTCTGGATTTTGTTCATTGTAGATCATCACAACACCATTATCAATTTCTACCGTATCACCAGGCAGACCAACTACACGTTTGATATAATATTGTTTTTGATCAATCGGCGCACGAAAAACAATAATTTCACCTTGCTCTAAATCCTTTCGCGGTTTAATTGTTACTAAATTTTTACCAAGAACATTTATTGGTGTATTTTTGTATCCAAATTCATTGATGATCAAATATTGTTTTTCCGAAAAATTTGGCTCCATACTTGCACCACGAACTATAAATGGTTGAAAGAGAAACATTCTCACTGGCACAATGATAATCAGCGCCAAAAAAAACATCTTTACCACTTCAATGATGAAATCTTTCATACTTTCCTGTTCTTTTTCTTCGATCATATATATTTTTTTCTATTTTTTATCAGTCAAAACAGTAGTGAAATTGTGTCTCAAAACGTCCAACCACACTATAAACTTGCCTTAGCATACCACATTTTTACCCATAATGCAAACGTTGTTATTACACGATATAATATGTCTTTGGTAGTGAATCAGAACGTACAAAATCACGCCATTGTCTATTTTTTTGCGACAGTCTTTGTATGCCATCATTAGTCATAAATAGTGGATCAACAATGCGCGATTTGACGACAAGTTCTTCACCACGACCATCTTTTGTACCAAGAACGAACTTCGCATCATTCATCTCATTCCATAATCTATGTAATTCATCATCTGTTTCTATATGAGCATTTATTTGTGCAATAACAACATCGTCTGTTGTAAAAAGATCATTATGTGTAATATAATTATTATTTAGTGCATGTTTTATCCATCGACTTGTTCGCAAGAACGTCGCCCCAGCCTCTCCACAAGAATAATAAATATCATTCAATTTTTTAAAAATTTCTGCATACTGCCATGCACTATCATAATTATCAAATACCCATTTCTGATCAACAGTCTGCAAATGTTCTAAAATATCCGTCACAGTCTCCGCACTTGCTATATCATAAATTACAGCACCTCGCAAAGAATAATCAATACGATCAGCACAAAGCTCTGGCAATTGCGTTTCTTGTAGTGGAAAATTACTTTCATCCAATATCTTATCTGCGTCATAGCCATATTGCCTTAAAATTTGTGGCACATCAGTTTTATGCATAAAATCCACAAAGATATCATCTTGATAATTGTGATCTGCACCCCTACCTTGTGCGAATACATAATCTGCCGTATGTGAAAAAGCAGTATGTGACATATCATGAATCAATCCTGCAATTTGCTCCTCAAGAGATGCACCAAATCTTTTCAGAAGCAGATAACACCCAACAGAATGTTCAAATCGTGAATGTTTTGTTCCCGGAAAGTACACATCAAAATATCCCGCTTGTTCAATTCCTCCCAATCTCTCAAATGCTGGTGTCTGTATAATATCTACAATCACATCTTGCACTATGTTATGTGTGCCATAAATTCTATCGACATACTTCATACTAATTTTTACATTAAAAAACATTCTTATTTTATGAAAAAAAGTCCGATAAAATATTTCGGACTTTTTTATACAAGTTTTACTATTCTACAATTGCAATCAGATCTTCTGCCTTTACCATTACATAATCCTCGTTATCAATTGTAATTTCTTCACCACCATATTTTTTGAACATAACAGTTTGTCCTTTTTGCACTGTTATCTTTTCACTATCCCCTATTGCAATTACCTCACCTTGCGCCGATTTTTCAGTTGCTGCTGATTCTGGAATATAAATACCAGATGCAGTTTTTGTTTCTGGTGTAAGCGTTTTAACTAATACATTATCACCAAGTGGCTTTACCTTTGTACTCATGATTTTTGATTATTAAATAATTATATATGTGATTAATTTTTACTTATCGCACGAATCAAATAAAATTATCACTGGATTTTATTATAACAAAAATGAGCACTCGGTCAAGTATAGTGCTAAAAAATAATATCATTTTGATGTATATCTTGAGTAAATGTGCACAAGGGGTAACGTTACCCTAACGTTACCCCTACTAGTACAATCTTTTTATAACGAATTAAAAAGAACTGCCCATTTAAATTAGTATTTAAATGGGTATTTACATATGTGTTTTTTTGTTTTGTATTTTGTTTACAAAAATTTGTTAGATTTTTTTGATATGGATTATTCTTGTCCTAGCTTTTCTTTCATAATTTCTATTGCTCTATCAAGTTGTGGATCATTATCATTTTCAAAATCATCGTTTGTGTATTTTACTTCAACATCTGGCGTAATACCAACTTCATTTATTTGTTCACCATTTGGTGTGAGCCATTTTGCAACAGTAATTTTTGCTGCCGTTTTTGCACTCGTTGGAATTAATTCTTGTACTGAACCCTTACCAAAAGACTGCGCACCAACAATGACCACATCTTCACGATTATCCCGCAAAGCTCCTGCGAGAATCTCTGACGCGCTCGCACTTCCCTCATTGATGAGCACAACAACCGGCATATCTAAAAGTGGATGCGTTCCTGTTGTGTAAAGATTCGTTCTTTTGCCTTGTGCGTCCTCCTCCATTACAACAACAGCGTTATTTGGCAAAAATTTACTCGCAATAACAACTGCTGTATGAAGAATTCCTCCTGGATCATTGCGCATATCTAAAACAACGCCCTTTGTTTTTTTCTGTCGAACCTCTGCAATAATTCGATTAAACTCTTTGATCGTATCTTCTCCAAATTGTATCAATTTAACATGTGCAATATCATCTTCCAAAAATTCTACACGCACACTATCAATATGAATTGTATCGCGCACCACAGTAATTTCATGTGCATCCATCATGCCATCATCATCTTCACGAAAAATTTTCAAATGTAATTCTGTTCCTTTTTCTCCACGCATTCTATCAACAGCCTCATCAATTGACATATCAGCAGTTGACTCGTCCTCAATTTCCACAACTTTATCACCAGGTCGCAGTCCTGCAAGTTGAGCTGGTGAATCTTCTAGTGGTGTAACAATTGTCAAAATACCGTCCTTAATACCAACTTCCGCACCAATTCCCTCAAAACTACCATTCAGCTCCTCATTTAGGGCTGCAAACTGATCTTCATCCAAAAATACTGTGTATGGATCTCCTGTGGCACTAAGCATTCCATTGATAGCACCGTTGATCATATCTTGTGCTTCAAGTGAGTCATGATCGACATATTTTTCCTTTACGAGATCCCACACATCCCAAAACAATGCAAAATCAACTTCATCATTCCCTTCCTTATTTTCTACGACTGCCAAATCAAATGACACTGGTGCTGATTGTTGATTTTTCCCTATACTAAAACCAAAGAAAAAGAAAATGCCAGAAAAAAGCAATGCAACAAACACCATGAGTATGCGTGACCCATGTTTTTTGGTTTTTTTGATATGTCGCTCTTGTGAGCTATCTTGATATTCTTCGATCATATTTTTATACTATATCCTTTTTAATTTCTGGCGTTAGTCTATTCTTATATTTTTTAAAATATTTAATGCCACTATCAATATGCACCCATGTTAATCGATTGAATAATAATCCCTTAAATATACCACCTTTTGCGCTTCCTTTTCCATAAAAATGATACATTGTAATTTGAGGATTATAGCACACAATATATCCTTTTTCCCAAAATCTACGACACCAGTCAACATCTTCCATGTACATAAAAAATTGCGAATCCATTTTTCCTACCTTTTCCATCATAGATCTACGAACGAACATTGCACTTCCGATGACCCATTCAACAGTATACGGTCCATCTTTTCTTACGTCTTCCATTTCAAAATACGCGAGATGTTTTTTTGCAAAATTAAATTTTTTGAGAAATGTACGCCGATACAAAATTGTTTTTGGTTGATAAAAACGAAATCGTGTGTTCTCATATTTACCATTAAAATTCTTTTGTTTCGGACCCGCTAATCCAACTTTTG
Organism: Candidatus Moraniibacteriota bacterium; assembly: GCA_029938745.1. Classification (GTDB taxonomy): domain Bacteria; phylum Patescibacteriota; class Minisyncoccia; order Moranbacterales. Next base: position 320 of record JAOZUJ010000023.1, on the reverse strand, counting down.
GATGCGCATCCATAAACGCAATAAACTGTGATACTGTATCTTTTTCTAAAACTGTATCAAAATTAATAAAAAAAATATATTCACCTTGTGCTTTATCAATGCACGCATTAACCATCGCGCCAAATCCCACATTATCATTATGTGGAATAAATGTTACATCAGCAAAATCTTCCCGCATCATCATTTTTGTATCTTCGCCCGTCTCACCATCCGCAACAATCAGCTCATAGTCAATATCAGCACAATGTTCTTGCACTGATTTTAAACACAAAGACAACATCTCTGGATTTTTATAGCTTTGTACAGCAATAGAAACTTTT
>JAOZUJ010000085.1 GCA_029938745.1 Candidatus Moraniibacteriota bacterium | reverse complement strand
AAAAAAAATATGGAAACATTTTTTATCATCATGTTCTGGCTATTGATTTTTGATAGTATCGGAGCAAATATTGTATCATGGTTTGGATTGACGAAGTGGTATCATAATTTCACAATAATATCACGACTTTTTCCAGCTACAAGAGGGTGGACAACATACTACCTTGTGTTGGTGTTATTTATCGGATTCATTCTTCAATATTTTGGTATGGACCTTTGGTTTTAAATATTTAGGATAAAATGAAATTATGTTATACCATAACTATAGGTAATTAATTAGTAAAGTAAAATATTATGGAAGAAAGTAATAAAGAACAAAATGGAGTTGTGGTAACAATGGAGAACTTTATACATGCTGACTCAACTCGAGCCTATCTTAAGGAGTTGGCTCACACAGGGGGCAAGGTAAATGTAATTCGACCTAATAGGGATTTTTCAGACACTGATAATCAAGATGTTATTCGTATGAATTCTGATACGTTATATACCAGAATTATTTTGGATGTAAAAGGAGGTGCTACTATAACTACAGAAGATTATGAAGGTTATCAAAATATTGCTGTACTGGATAACAATCATAGTCAAATAGTTTCAATAACAGGCGCAGGGACTGTTGAAGTAGATGAAACTATGCTTACAGAAGGGCAGCATGCATATATAATTATCAGGACTGGATTGCTTAGAGAATTGTCTGATGAAGAGATGATGAAAAAAACACATGAAGCACAGGATAATATTTCAATAACTTTTAATTCTTCTGAGGCTTTTGTGCCATCTGTTGATTATGATTTGTCTACAATAGATGCTGTAAAATATCAGATTTTTGAAGATTTTGCCAAAAATCCAAAGTCTGTGGTACAAACTGGATTTGGTACTATGGAAGAAAGAGAAGAAAGCTCTGCTCGAGTTGTAGTGGCTATAGGTTGGGGAGGTTTAGCAGGGAAGCAAGCAGTATATTCGTCATTCACAGCTACAGGAGAAAAAAGAGAACTAACTCTAGACAAGCCAAATTTGCAATTTGATGAAAAAGGCTTCTTTTCTTTTACGGCTTACAATGAAAATGGCTGGATTGCTACGCAAAAATACGCAATCAATTCTGATGATATGAAAACAAATGAAGATGGAACATATACGATTACTTTCTTGGCTAGTGGTGAGCCTGTGTTGGATGAATATAAAAATGTAGTAATAACTCCAAGAGGCAAAATGTGGACAGGAATATTGCGAGCATATCACCCAGTAGAAAAAGAAGAAACATTTGCTTGGGCCGATGGTATAACTGGGCGAGCTATGGAAGAATTTCAAAAATAGTAAGTACATGTTGAGAAAGTACAGAAATGGGACATTATGAAAGATGTCCCTTTCGATACATTAAAAATATGTGTAAAAAAATAAATTAAACAATAACTAAAATAATTTTTATGATAAGTATAGACATGCTACCCATGGCGCTTGGCGTGGCGGTTTCACCAATACCTATTATTGCTGTAATTATTATGCTTTTTTCTGCCCGTGCCAAAAGTAATAGTATTGCTTTTGCTACTGCGTGGTTTTTAACGATTGCGTTAGTTGGTGCTGGTATTATTATAGTTTCCGCAGGGCAAGAAATGGTGTCTAGTGATGAAAGTGGTGGTACACAGTGGATCAAAGTTATTTTGGGCGTATTATTATTGTTGATGGCTGTCAAAAATTTTCGCTCTCGACCAAAAAAAGGTGAAGATTCAGAGATGCCACAGTGGCTTGTAAAAATTGATGCACTGACGCCGGTAAAAGCAGGAGGACTTGCAGTGCTACTCGCTGGTGTTAATCCTAAAAATCTCGCACTCATTATTGTAGGAGCACTCATTATTGCAGAATCTGGGCAAATAGACAGTACAACATGGATAAATTTGGGTGTGTTTGTGTTTGTTGCAAGCTTTACAGTTGTCGTGCCAGTTGTGTATTATCTCATTGCAGGTAAAAAAGCAGAAAAGATATTGACAACATGGAAAGAGTGGTTATCAAGAAATAATGCGATGGTCATGTTTTGGTTATTATTGATTATAGGTGTAGTTTTGATAACAAAGGGCTTTAATATAATGTAGTTAGATGACATATGGCGAAAAAAAAGAAAGCAATAGTAGATGATCTCATTGCAGGTTTATCTGTGGCGATGGTCTCAATTCCAGAAGGTATTGGTTTCGCGATGATTGTTGGTATAAATCCAATTTATGGTTTGTACACAGGTATTATTGCGACGATTATCGGTGCTTTGTCGACTGGTTCGCCATTCATGGTGGTGACACTGACAAATACTCTTGCAATTTCAGCTGCGAGTGTTCTCACAGAAACTGGTAATGAAGGATCGCTTGGCGTGTTATTTATGTTGACGATCATGGTGGGTATTTTCCAATTGCTCATGGGCGTTTTTAAAATGGGCAGTGTGTTGCGATTTATTTCTAATGGTGTTATGACGGGGTTTGTATTAGGTTCTGCTCTGTTGGTTATTATTGGTCAATTAGGAAATTTAACTGGCTATCACTCAACAGAAGAATTTAATAATGAATTTGCAAAAGTGCGTGATGTTTTGTTGCATTATACTGAGTTTGATGTAACAACAATGATCATTGGATTTGCCACGATTGCTCTCATTATATTGTTGCAAAGAGTGAAAAAAATTCAACACTCTGCATACGCAGTCGCACTGGTTATCATGACGGTATTTGTTACAATGTCAGGGCGAATCTCGACTGCGCTTGTCGGTGATCATGTATCTATTCCGAGTGGCGTGCCAAGTTTTGCACTGCCAGATTTTTCTGCGATTAGTATTTTGATTATTCCAGCTTTAGCCGTTGCACTCGTTGGACTTATTGATGCGGCTGGCGTTGTAGCACTTTTTGGAGATAAAAAATCAAAAAAAATTGGTCCGTCAAGAGATTTTATAGGACAAGGTTTGGCAAATACAATTGGTGGATTCTTTGGCGGGTTGCCTGCGGGCGGATCATTTTCTCGTACAGCTCTGAATGTTGAAGCAGGAGCAAAAACAAGGGCAGCAAGTGTATTTGCAGGTATTATTACGATGGCCATTGTTTTATTTTTTGCAACCTTTATAGAATTAATTCCACATTCAGTACTTGCTGGAATGTTAATTTTAATTGGATTTAATATCATTATGCATTTGCGTAATGAAATATCTGTAGTGTGGCACACATCACAAGTGTCATTGACTGTCATGGTGGTAACATTCATAGCAACACTTGCAATACCTCTCTATTACGCAATTTTTGTGGGAGTAGCTCTTTCGCTTATATTGTATGTGTTTCATACATCAATGAAGGTCAAACTCGTTCAAATCAATCGTATTGGAGCAATGCGTTTTTCTGTGTCTGATACAGAAAAGGAATTAAGTTCAAATGCTGTAACGATTGTATCACCATATGGGAATATATTTTTTGCAGTTGCTGGCAACATCAATCATTTGATACCATCTTTTGAAAAAACATCACACGCAGTACTCATTTTTCGATTACGAGAACATAAATTACTAAATAGTACAGCAATTAAAGCGCTAAAAGATCTTGCAGAAGAATTGCGTAGTGGTGACAATAGACTTGTACTCTCTGGTGTACATAAGTCATTATTAGAACAATTGCAACGCGTAGGAGCTGATGAGGCAATAGGTAAGGAGAATATATTTGTAGCAACTGATATTTTAGAAGAATCAACCGAAAAAGCCTGGACAGAAGCACAAAAGTATATTCAATAAAAGACACAATAAGACATTGCAATAAAATTAAATATCTAGTATAATTTTTGTATAGTTAATTAATTAATAAAAAATAACTATGAACAAGAAAATTATAATCTCGTCTGTGGCTGTATTTTCAGCTGTAGCACTTGCTGGTTGTGGTGGCGATTTGGCACAACAAGCACAAG
>JAOZUJ010000192.1 GCA_029938745.1 Candidatus Moraniibacteriota bacterium | reverse complement strand
ATTAATTGATATGAATATTCTTCAATGCCTGTTCGTTCATGAAGAAATGCACGTGATGCGTCAATTGCTATTTTCATTATTTGTATAAATTTATATTTATCATTTCTTTGATGCTAAAATTGTTTTTTTATAAATGTCCAAATTATCTAAAACCTTCCCCGTCCCACGCACAACACATTGCAAAGGATCATCTGCCACATAACATGGAACGCCAATTGTCTTTGTAATTAATTGATCGAGATTTTTCAAAAGTGCACCACCACCAGAAAGAATTGTACCTTTATCCATGATGTCTGCTGATAATTCTGGAGGTGTCTCTTGTAAAACTTTTTTTATTGCATTGATCACTTCCCTGAGTTCATCTTGCAATGCTTCCGTCACTTCATTTGAAGAAATTGTAATTGTTTTTGGCAGTCCGCCCATTAGATCACGACCACGAATGTCCATTTTTTCTTCCTTAACTTGTACCAATGCACTACCAATTGTAATTTTAATTTCTTCTGCCATCTGCTCCCCAATTGCTAGTGAATACTTACGTTTAATATAATCTATAATTGCCTGATCAAATTTATTACCACCAACACGAGCACTGTTTGCTGCAACCACGCCACCGAGAGATATAATCGCAATCTCACTTGTACCTCCTCCGATATTAATAATCATATTTCCTTGTGCGGTATGAATCTTCACACCCGCACCGATCATCGCAAGAATTGGCTCTTTCACTAGATATACTCTCTTTGCACCAGATTTCTCTGCTGCATCTACCACTGCACGCATCTCTGTTGATGTGATACCCGCTGGAATTGAGATCATAACTTCTGGACGTATCAAAGAAAAACGCCCCATAACTTTCTTAATAAAATATTTCAACATCGCCTCAGTGACACGATAGTCCGCAATCACACCATCCCTAAGTGGCTTGTATGCTGTAATAGTATCTGGCGTACGACCAAGCATTTCTTTTGCCTCATCTCCAACCGCAAGTACCTTATTTTCCGTCATTGAGACAGCAACAACTGAAGGCTCATTTACCACGACGCCTTTTTTTGGTACAAACACCAACGTATTTGCAGTACCCAAATCAATACCAATTTTCCGCACGATCATACTCATATATA
>JAOZUJ010000022.1:12174-14034 GCA_029938745.1 Candidatus Moraniibacteriota bacterium | reverse complement strand
TAAATCATCCGTATCATCGAGAATAAATCGCGTAGGGACAGTGTCTGTATGCCTGTCCGTTAGTATAATAATATTTGTGACATGAAAAATTTTGGAAAATATATTTTATATCTCATTATCTTTTTGATAATTATTGTGATTATTATTATTTTTTTTGCACGCTGGCGAGTTATGTCTGTGAGTAATGGACATATTTTTGATAATGAAAGTGTAGAACAGTTGTCTGATTGTCAGGATGTTGTTGTTTTGGGTGCGGGTGTTACAGATGATGGTAATATGAGCCCAATATTGGAAGAACGAGCAATAACGGCAAAAGACCTTTATGATAAAGATAAAGCGTGTAGAATAATTGTGACTGGTTATGAAAAGGAAGTTGAGCCAGTCGGTCAGTATTTAATAGAAAATAATGTACCACAAAACATAGTAATGTTGGATGGTAAAGGGATTGATACAATTACAAGTATGAAAAATATGCGTGATGTGTATGATGTACAAAAAGCAGTAATTATCACTCAAGATTTTCATTTACCGCGAGCAGTGTATTTGGCGAGGGTGCATGACATAGATGCAAGTGGATACGTGGCATACAAATACTATCCATATATAATGCTAGAAGAGTATAAATATATAACGAGAGATTGGCTTGCATCAGTAAAGGCGCTATGGCAGAGTGAAGTAATTAAAGATAATGCATAGTTTATGAAAAATCGCAGAGAGTTATATCAAAAAGCAAAAAAAGGCAATGAGAATGTTGTTGTGGTTGAGGGTGTGCATGCCTTCAAACATACTGCTCGGTTTGGTGCGGAGTTTATAGATGTTGTTACAGATGATAAGAAATATGTCATTGATCTGATGGGAGAAATTGCAACACGTAGTGATGTGGATGTGTTAAAAGAAAAAGTAGAAGAAATTGATGAAAAATTATTTGATGAGATTACAACTGATTCACTTAGGACACATCTCACAGCACTTGCAAAAAAACCACAAAACAAAAAAATTGATGATGACAAGACAATCGTATTTTTAGAAAATCCTAGGGACATTGATAATGTGGGTGCAGTGATGCGGGTTGCAGCTGGCGCTGGTGCAGGAGCAGTATGTGTGAGTGGTGAGGTAAATCCATGGCATATTCATGCGATTCGTGCTGGTGCTGGACTGCAATTTGCACTGAATGTAAAACAGATCACAGATATTGATGAAGTTTCAGATGGACGCAAAATATATGCGTGTGACGCTGACGGTGAAAATATGAAAGAAATCACAATAGAAAAAAATGCAATATTAATTTTTGGCACAGAGCGTGATGGCATCAGTGAAAAATTAAAAAAACAATCAGATAACATTATATCAATTCCAATGCAAAGAGGTGTTTCAAGTTTAAATTTGGCAACGAGTGTGTCCGCAGTATTGTATGGTGTACGATTTTGTTAAATTTTTTTTTGTGTTATAATTAAGTTGTCGTTTTTAATAAAAATAAAAATAAATAAAATGAAAAATAAAAAAGGTGCTGTACATACTGGTGCAATCGTTGCGATTGTTGTGATACTGGGTGTAACAGCTGCAGGAATAGGTTATGTCGTATATAAAAATAATGTACCAAGTGTAAAAGTTGGACCAAATGGTGTGCAAGTGAATGCAGATGGGCTAAATGTTACTACAGGTGAAAATGGTGTGCAAGTGAATGCAGATGGGCTAAATGTTACTACAGGTGAAAATGGCGTAAACGTTGATATAGATGGTGTCAATATGCAGACAGGTGATGATGGTGTGAGTGTAAATGTCGGTGGTACTGGTGGCAGTGGTGTTACACAAGAGATGGGAACGGGGACAAATACCGTGCTTATATTTGACGCGTCAGGA
>JAOZUJ010000022.1:0-12074 GCA_029938745.1 Candidatus Moraniibacteriota bacterium | reverse complement strand
TACACAAGAGATGGGAACGGGGACAAATACCGTGCTTATATTTGACGCGTCAGGAAGTATGGCTGCACAAGCTGAAGGCGGTAGTCGTATTAACATCGCAAAAAACGCAGTAGCAGATTATGTAAATAATTTGAAAGAAGATGTAAATTTGAGTGTTGTTGCCTACGGACACAAAGGTGATAACACACAAGCTGGCAAAGCAGCATCATGCGCAGGAATAGAAGAGATTTATTATATGGGACCAGTGAATGGTACAGTCGTAAAAGGAAAAGTTAATGCGCTGGGTCCAAATGGTTGGACACCGATTACAGACTCACTCAAAAAAGCGCAAGACATTCTCATGAGAAGTTCTGCAACAGGACAAAAGCACATTGTTTTACTTAGCGATGGTGAGGAAACATGTGGAGGAGATCCAATTGCATATGCAAAACAGTTGTGTGATGCTGGTATTGTTGTGGATGTAATTGGGCTAGATGTTGACGGTATAGCGAAAACACAACTAAATGGTATTTCTGTTGGTGGCTGTGGAGAATATTATGCTGTTGGAAGCGCAGATGATTTCTCTGTTGTGGTGGGGAAGATGGGCGTAAAAGTGAATACGGGTGATGTTAAAGTAAATGTAGGTGAGAATGGTGCAAGAGTACAAACTGGCAATGTTGATATTCAAGCAAATAATGATGGCGCTAAAGTAGATGCTGGTAACGTGCATGTTGATACAACAGGAGACTCTCCAGCTGTTGATGTGCCTGGTGTGTCAATTCCTTCATTTTAGTAAAGTTATCAAACGTGAATCACAGATGTGTATCTTTAAAGATGTCTTTAAAGATACACATTTTTATTATATAGATAAATATAATAGTGGGGCATTTTTATGAGGAGCACATCATTTTTGTAGATATATAAATATATAATAATTGACTACAATTTTCATAGACCACATCAAACACTGGAGTATGTGACTCCTATAGTCTTTACTCAAAAGTATGGCAAAATGTCCAACATGTACTCACCTAATACAAGTTATTGACTGAAAAACAATATGATGATATGATTCACAGTCACTTAATAGTGAGTGGTGTTGTTTTAAAAATACAAGGAACGAGGGGGCTGTGATGAGTGGATTGCCGTATTTGGTTATTCGTAAGAAAAAAGGCTTGGCAGATGGTACAGTAGAAGAAGCACATGAATTTCCAGGTCATTTTGTCGGTAATGTGCATCGTAATTTTATCAAACCAATCAGAAGCGCCATTCAGGACATGTCTGATGATATCAAACGTAATTTTCCAGATAGTCTGGAGCAAGAAGTTGATTGTGTAGGCAAATTCACAATGAGTGGAGAGGTATCTTCATGTGTACATCACCAATTTTATTGGGGTGATTTCATGCTCACAAAGTATGACCATGATGTTATTCAGAGAATATTGAAAGATTGTCCTAAGATAAATGACTCTGAAAATCTCACTGAGGCATGGATTGTGCCAACTTCAGATATAAAAGAGTGCTCACATAATGTGCAGTTGCTCTTTTCCAAACTGAATTATAGTCATTTCTATGGTTTTGATGTTAAGGAAGGATATAGGATTTTAAAAGATGTCTATGATGTACTGGACAACTTTAAAGAATGCATTATTATGACAGGATTTACGTTATGTGTTTCCATTACAGATAAATCGAGTCGTAGTATTGTATGGAGATGTGATCATTCATTTATCACTGACGAAACAATTTCTCGTGGTGGTGATCAGCCGTGGGAATCACATATCGGCAGTAAAATACAACGGCACGCCCATCACGGCGATGCACTCATTGCTTTGCGTGAAGCATCGTTATGATCTGATCTCTGTTAAGATACAAGTGTCTTAACAGAGATTTTTTATTTGCTAGATCATCATTATTTTGATTGACTATGTGTATAATTGGCGTATGATAAAGTCATGACAGAACATTTAGTAAAAACAACTGAGGAGATTGAAAAAATGCGCAAGGGATGCGCGATTTTAGCAGGTGTCATGAATGAACTTGAAAAGATGATTGATGTTGGTGTGACAGGATTAGAGATTGATACACTTGCAGAGAAATTAATTCGTGCAGAAGGTTGTGAGCCAGCGTTCAAAGATTATGGTGCAGAAGAAGGCAATCCTTTTCCGGGGACTGTTTGTTTTTCTATGAATGACGGTATTGTACACGGCATTCCAACGGATAGAAAAATTGTAGATGGCGATGTAGTAAAGATCGATATTGGACTAATATATGAAGAATATTACGCAGACATGGCTCGCTCGTTTTTGGTTGGTGATGTTTCTGAGGATGCTGTAAAATTAGTAGAGACAACAAGAAAGGCTTTTTATAAAGGGCTCGCTACGATCAAAGATGGTTCCACATTGCGTGATTTTGCGATGGCGGTACAAGATCATGCAGAGGGAAAAGGATATTTCATGGTGAAAAATCTTGTTGGACATGGAATTGGGAAAAACTTACACGAACCGCCACAAATCCCAAATTTTGTGAGCAAAAAAATGGATAATTTCACATTTCATACTGGCATGACTGTTGCTTTGGAGCCAATGGTGAACATTGGGACATCAGAAAATAAAATATCCGATGACGGATGGACATTTGTCACAAGCGATGGAAGTCTTTCGGCACATTGGGAGAATACAATTTTAGTAACAGATAAGGGTAGTGAGATTTTAACAAAGGTATAATTATGTTATTAGGTATTGATTGGGGACAACGGAAAATTGGATTGGCGATTGCTGAGCGAGAAATTTCGATTGCGTCTGCTTTTGGCGTACTTGAAAATGATAAGAATATTTTTACTGCACTCAATGATGTGGTAGAAGAGCATGATGTTGATATGATCGTAATTGGTAAAAGTGAACACTTATCACAATCTGACAACGCAAAACTTATTGAAGCATTTGGGGATGAGTGTTGTAGTCAATTAGGTGTTGCGGTGGTATTTGTGCCAGAGATGTTCTCAACACGTGAAGCACATACAAATCTCAAAGAAGCAGGAAAGAAAAAACTTGATGCAAATGATGATGCGGAGTCAGCGCGAATTATTTTACAACAATACCTAGACATACATAATTAATGCAATATTTTTTTTAAGATATCTTTTGTGTAGACGAGTTTGGCTTTTGGTTGGAAAGCTGTATTTTTTTCAAAGCATGCTATACAAATTATAAAATTACACAAAATAAAAAATATGTAGTATAATACTAGACATAAATAAATAAATCGTTAGTAAGCGATATTTTTGGTGTTATGGAAAAAATACAGTTATCAATTATTATTCCAGCATATAAAGAAAGTGAACGTATTGGTGGAAATTTATTGGAAATTAAAAAATATTTAGAAGAAAAACAATTGGTGTATGAAATTTTGGTTGTAGTTGACGGCTCACCAGATAATACTGCTGAAATTGCACGTGGTTATGCAGAACAGATTGAAAATTTGCGTGTACTTGATAACAAGGAAAATCACGGTAAGGGATATGTTGTACGACAGGGGCTTTTGGCAGCACAGGGTGAATATCGTATCTTTCTTGATGCTGATGGGTCAACATCAATCACACATACGGATCGTGCATTAGAATTATTAAATGATGGCGCGGATGTTGTTATAGGGTCACGAGATATTGAAGGCGCATATATTCAAATACATCAACCACGACATCGTGAAATTATGGGAGATATGGGAAATTGGCTTATTCGTATTGTACTTGGTTTATGGAGTTATCCAGATACACAGTGTGGATTTAAGGCATTGCGTGCAAATGCAGCAGAAGCTGTTGCATCACGGATGGTAGTCGATCGATTTGGATTTGATTTTGAATTGATTATTCTTGCACAGAAATTAGGATTTAAGATTGTGCAAATGCCTGTACGGTGGCTCAATGAAGAGGGCTCAACAGTTGGTCTTACTGGTCCGAATGGTTTTATACAAGTGCTTATTGATTTGTTCAAAACGCGATTTCGATTATGGAGTGGAAAATATAATATTCAGCCTGTTAAATCAAATAAAGATGACACGAAGTAATTATAATAAGATAAAAGAATATAAAAAATAAAATAATACAATGATTAATATAGGAATGAATAAAAAAAAGAAGTTATCTCATGCATCAGAATTGCGTCATGATATCTTGCGTGATGAATGGGTTGTTATTGCGGATAATCGTGATAAGCGACCAGATGATTTTGCACAGGAGAGTGTAGAACAAGAATATGACATAGAATCGGATGTGTTTGCTGATCCTGAAAAAACTGGGCAAGAAAAGGATGTGTTGATTTATACAAATGAAGAAGGGGAATGGACGACACGTGTATTTCCAAATAAATATCCAGCAGTAGCAAATATTGATGAACAAGCGGATATATCAGATGGACCATATCAAGCAATGATCGCAACAGGAGATCATGAGATTGTAGTAACGCGTGATGGGAAAAAGACATTTGCATTATTAGAAGAAAATGAGTTGGCAGAAGTAATTGACGCGTATCGTGAACGTTACATTGAGCTCATGAGTGGTGCAAGTACAAGTAGTATTTCAATTTTTCATAATCATGGAAAAAAAGCAGGTGCTTCACTTGTGCATCCACATTCACAAATTGTGACACTGCCAGTTGTACAACCAGCGGTCTCACGGGAAATTGCATCATGCAGAGATTATGTACAAAAAACAAAGGAACATTTATTTGAAGTAATTGCAGAGTATGAATTAGAAAATGGGCAACGAATTGTATATACGAATGATAAATTTATTGTATATTGTCCATTTGCATCATCGCGCGCTTTCCAGATGCGTATTTTGCCACGTGAACCACAACCATATTTTGAACGCATAACTCCAGAAGATGAGATATTTCTTGCCGACGCACTATCACATTCGCTCAAGGCATTATATAATGGTTTAGATAATCCAGATTTTAATTATTATATCCGCAGTGCACCATGTGATGGTCAGGCATATGATGAATATAGTTATCATGTAGATGTTTTTCCACGGACACATATTTATGCAGGATTTGAATTTGCAACGGATATAGAAATTGTACCAATGGCACCAGAAAAAGCTGCAAAGTTTTTGCGTGATGCAATAGCATAATTTTTTAAGAATAAATTAAGTTTTCGGTTATTAGTTACCAAAATATAAATTACAGGTTGCTAATTACAGGTTACTAGTTATTAACTGAATGAAAGAACACATTATTGAATTGCTGTCTTCTTTGCCGGATAGTGTTGCAACATTTTTAATTGCAATGATACCAATCACAGAAATACGTGCGTCAATTCCAATTGCAATTACTGTATATGAAATGGATCCACTTGCAGCGTTATTTTATTCTGTACTTGGCAATATTGTTGCAGGTGCGTTTGTGATCTTTTTTGTAGAAAGGATTTTACAAAGTATACTAGATTTCTCTCCATTTTTGAAGAATTTATGGCAAAAATATATTAATAGAATTCATACAAATAATAGAAAAAAATTTGAAAAGTGGGGCTCAATAATTCTTGTAACATTTGTTGCAATTCCGCTACCTATGACGGGAATTTTTACAGGAGCGGTTGCAGCATCAATATTTCAAATCCCATTTCGGAAAGCATGGCCATTGCTTGCACTAGGATCACTTATTTCTGGTATAATTGTCACATTGATTACTGTCGGAGCAATGTCGGCAGTAGCATCGGTATAATTTTTTAAGAAAAAGGTATGCAAAAATTGATTGTTGGAAATTTGAAGATGAACATGGAGAGTGTGTCACAACGTGATACATATTGTAAAGAATTGAAAGAAGAGTTTGCTGATCTAAAAACAGAACATGTGATTGCACTTTGTCCACCGACAGTATATTTAGAACATTTTACTCGAATATTTTCAAAAATGCCAGTAAATATTGGTGCACAAGATTGTTTTTGGGAATTGTATGGAAGTTATACGGGCAATACATCACCAAAAACAATTAAATCATTGGGAGCGGAGATGGTTATTGTAGGACACAGTGAACGTCGTAAGTATAATCATGAAACAAATGAGGACATAGCACAAAAAGTTGCGATTTTACTGCGCACAGAGTTAATGCCAATTATTTGTGTTGGTTATATGGAGTCCGATGATGAAATGGATAGTGTGCGAAAGCAGGTTGAAATTATTGTACAAAATTTTACGACAGATGATATGGAAAATCTCGTGTTTGCGTATGAGCCTGTGTGGGCAATTGGAAGCGGTAAGACGCCAACAACAGATGAAATTCACACAATGATCATGTTTATTCGTTCGATTGTGTCAGCAACGCATGGTAAAGAAGTTGCAGAAAATGTCGCAATTTTGTATGGCGGAAGTGTAGTCGCAGAAAATGTAACAGAGGTGTGTACAAACGCATATGCGGATGGTGTATTGGTTGGACGCGCAAGTTTGTCACCACATAAATTTGCACAGATTGCACGAATGTTGAAATAATTAAAAATGAATAATTAATCATTAATAATCAAAATTATGAACAAAACAAAAATAGCAATTAATGGATTTGGTCGTATTGGTCGTGCTGCTTTTCGGATTATCTCAGACAGAGAGGACTGTGAAGTGGTGGCAATTAATGATCTCACAGACAATGAGTCACTGGCACATTTGTTGCAATACGATAGTGTGTTTCGTAAATATGACAAAGAAGTGACATTTGATGATGAAAATATTATAGTTGACGGTAAAAAATATTTTGCTTCAGCTGAACCAGAGCCAGTGAAATTGCCGTGGGGAGAACGAGATGTTGATGTTGTGCTCGAGTGTACGGGATTTTTTGTAAAAGACGGTACTGCATATGGTCATATTGACGCTGGAGCGAAACGTGTTGTGATCTCAGCACCAGCAAAGGGGACAGGAGATGTAGATACACATGTGTTGGGCGTGTTAGAGCCAACAAGTGAATCAACGCTCGTTATATCAAATGCATCGTGCACAACAAATTGTATTGCACCTGTTATGAAAGTATTGGATGAAAATTTTGGTGTGGAAAAGTCACTGATGACAACAATTCACTCATACACATCAACACAAAATCTCCAAGATGGTCCAGCAAAAGATCTGCGTAAAGCAAGGGCTGCAGCACAAAATATCATCCCAACGACAACAGGGGCGGCGGTTGCTGCTACGCTAGTATTGCCACAGCTTAAGGGTAAATTTGACGGTATGGCGATGCGTGTACCAACAATTGATGCATCAATATCAGATATTACAATCGTAACAAAAAAAGATGTGACACAAAAAGAAATTAATGATGCGTTTATTACAGCAGCATCGGGAGAATTAAAGGGAATTTTAGGCGTAACAGATGATCTTTTGGTGTCAGGTGATTTTATCGGTGATGAGCGTTCAACGATTGTTGACTTACCACTTACAAAGGTTATTGGTGGAAATCTTGTCAAAGTTGTCGCATGGTATGACAATGAGTGGGGTTATTCAGTTCGTCTCGTAGACATGGCTGTACAGTATGGCGAAATGATCGAATAAATATAGACATTAATAAAGTGAATATTGTAGGGACAGGTTTAAGATCTGTCCCTTTCTTTTTCTTGAATAAGTATGTTATACTAATATATAAGAAAATAAAAAATTAAAATAAAACCCGTTGTCGCATAAATTTGTGCTATGGCGTGGCAAAGTAAAAATATGAAGAAATATATCTTTCTATTCGTCACACTCCTTTTTGTGCCGTTTTTTGTTTTTGGACAAGAAACAACTTTTGATGATAATACAGTGTCTCAAGAGGTCGATTTTGTAGAAACAGATACACTTTCATGGGAACAGTTAGATAAGGTAATGTCTACTGACGCTTGGAGTGCTGATGATGTTGTAAATAATGGTGTAGATTGTTTTGATTATTACACATTTCAAAGTATGCAAGTGTCACTTGATGCAGAGAAGGATTATTATAAGCCAGGTGAAACAGCTCATTTTATTGGTAAAATTATAAATGAAAATGATCAACCTGTCGTTGATGGTAATGTATTTGTGCGTGTCTCACAAAAAAATGGAAATTACCAAGCAGAAGGTAATTTTATTATTGATGAATTCATTGCAATAAAAGACATTGTTATTGATGCAAATGGTACTAAGTCAGCATCATTTGACTGGACAATTCCAGAATCTGCATCGACGGCAGAGTATGTTTTTGATTATTTCTTTTCTGTAGGAAAGAAATTTAATTTGGGAGGATTGCCATTCTCGAATGAAATCATTGTAGGAAATGCAATATTTGATGTTGTTACAGACCAGCACTCTTTTATTTCATTTGATCGGTCACAAACGAAAGTAGCAGGAGAAAAATATTATCACATTGGTGACTGGCCACGATTTGATGCGGGAGAAAGTGTGTCAATAATACAACCAATTGTTAATACGTTTGATAAGAATAAAGAAGTTGATATAACATATGAACTCTACTATTGGGATAGTTTGGATGAAAAGGACCTTTTAGATACAAAAGATGAAAAAGTAAATATTCTTGCAAATAGTAGTGTGAATCTAAAATATATAATTCCACAAGTAAGTGAGTCTGTGTATTATCTGAAGATCACAGCAACATCAGGTGATCAAAAATCCATAGTGAATATTCGTCTTGTGAGCAAACAAGAACGACCACGTCTTAATTATCCAGCAATTACAAAATTTCCACTACAAGAAGGTGAGGAGGCAACGTTATTCACATGTTTTCACAATACATCTGGTATAAATACAGAAGGAAGAGTTGTTGTTACATTGACAGATGAGGACAATAAGAAGGTGTCTCAAATTAATTATGAAGGAGCTATTCCATCAGTGATGGCTGCTGACAAAGCTCAATTTGTGGCACAAAAAAGTTATGATCGTCTCGCATTGCATGCACAGGTGTATGACCGTGAGGGGCAACTTGTGGACGAATATGAAGTGAATTATAATTGTGAAGATTTTAATACATGTGCTGACGCACAATCTGATGAGAATAATACATTAGATAATATGAAGTATATATTATTTGGTTTATCAATTATGCTTTTTATTGGGGTATTAATCTATCTTGGCATAAGATCTTATAAACAAAAATAAAAAATAATTATAATTATATGAATAATTCTAGACAAATCAGTCAGATTCGGGCAATTGTTATCAGTATAGTGTTTGCTCTGATTACAATTGCATCTCCTGCATATGCTATGACTCGTGAACAAACAGGTGTTGCAACTGATAATAAGATCAATGTGCATTCTATTTACATTAGGCCAGAAAAGAAGGATTCTAAACCAAAAACGATTAAGCGATTATATTCTAGAAATGGCTCTGTAACAATTAATCATAAGGCGGGTATTGTCTCTGGTGGTACTGAATTATGTGTTAGTGAGGGTGTAAATTTTGGATATGATCCAAGCTTTACTTTTGTTGCTGGGAATGGTGCATGGGATACGCCGTATGGTAAATGGGTCAGTTCAATCAATCAAAATCGTACAGGTGAGGCGTATTCAAGTCATTATTGGCAAAAGATTGATGATCCTAGCAGTGGTAATCGATGGGGTAAAATTGCATGGTCAGCTGTAAAGCCAGTAGTATGGAGTGGTAGTGGGTCAAGCTCAGGTAAGGTTTACATGACATCAAGTAATAATACTATAGTGAGTTGTGCAGGAATGCGATGTGTTGCAAAGAAAAATGGAACAGTGACAGTAACAGCAAATTTTCCACCGGTTACAGCACGCATGTGGGCATACATCGTTTTCTCTGACATGGATCCAGATTGGATATCAGAACACTTCAGTAGTCCGAATAGTGTGAATAAGCGATTTCCAAATGCAATGTTTTGTCCGACGGTGCGTACACCAAGTAATGATAATGTAAACTATTGTACAAATCGATTGGTATTGCCAGCAAAGACTGTGTCGTGGACAGTAACAATTGGTGCTGCTGCAAGGTGCGATTATTGTGGTGATGGAGAAGTAACGTCACCAGAGGCATGTGACACAAGCTGGTCAGGGAATACGTGGCCAGTTGATAACTGTACACCTGCTTATGAGAGTTTATGTACATATTGTGTTTCGCCAGGAAGGCCTGGAGAGTGTACATTGGTACAAAAACCTGGTCCAGGTTGTGGTGATGGTATAATAAATGGACCTCCGGGAGTTGAGGACTGTGATAATGGGCCACACAATGGATTGCTGTGTGGTGCACCGTATGACGGAACATGTCAGTATTGTAGTCATTCATGTAAATTTGCTACAGAAACAGGTCCATACTGTGGCGATGGTAACATAGATGGACCGGAAGTTTGTGATGAAGGTACTGAGAATGGTAAATCTTTCTGCGATACAAATTGTGAAATCACATCTTCATGTGGCACTCTTGATGGAACAACTTCAAATAGTCGTCCAACGACAGCAGATGACCTATGTGGACCTCATAGTTTACTTGTTGGTAGCATAACAATGAATGCAAATTATCAGTGGGAATGGCAATGTCAACATCAGCCACTGGCTCCAGTAATATGTACTGCAAATAATTGTTTAACAGGTGATCCATCATTTCAGATACAAAGTCCAGTATATTTTGGTAGCAAGACAAATGTATCAGTATATTGTAATGGTGTACCAGGTTTTTGTTGTGAACTTGGTAGTCCACATGATCCACTGCAAATATGTGATGGAGGATCTAATCAAATTGGACCAATTGATGAAACAAGTAGATCATTTTTTGTGGAGTGTGAATATCCTGGTGAGCCACCACGTAGATATGACGTGAATTTGCAGACAATGTGTATGGCAAAAGCATGTAATGTGCAAGGTACCTGCCAAGCAACACCTGTAGCAGCAAATCTTCCAAATGATGCTCAGTGTAAAAGTTCATGCAACTCTGATGCAGATTGTTCAAGTGGTCGCATGATAGAAACAAAACCATAAGAAATGTTGAAAGTGTTTTAGATGTTCAAATCGTTTAAAACGAATATTGTAGGGACAGGTTTTAAACCTGTCCTTTTTTATTTGACAGAGATGGTGTATTTACATATGGTTAGTATAGGTTTTTGTTGATTTTACAATTTTAGAGTGATCAAAAAAATAAAATGATCACAAGGGGGCAAATTTTGAGTGCAATCAACGATAAGACAATGGAGAATCCTATTAGCGATAGGGATGTGGAAAGGATTGGAAAGTGTGCTGAAGAAAATGCGCCAGATTGCAATTGCAAATTACTCGGCAGATTGTGTGAATACTGTTCTGTGTGTATAAACAAACCAGTGCCACGCGATTGTCCGTGGGTACGCAAAATTTAAGGAAGGTGAAGGATGGATTATTTTGAGGAAATATTGCCAGATGCATTAGCTCGTCTCAGTATATGGGATAGGCAATTGTATTACGATACAATTGGCAATAGCGGTGTGTGGGATTATCTTGAATCACGAGGAGTGGCTCTCAAGGGTCATTTTGTTTTTACCGGCGGAGGTCACGGCGATGCGTATGTAAATATTCGTGATCTCAATACAATTCAGTTACTGAGTCCTGTGGCCATGCAAATAGCATGGGAGGCTCGAAAATTTAATTTCGATGCTGTCGTAGGTACACCACATGGTGCGGATACGCTTGCTGTTTTGGTTGCGTATTATTATACGCAATTTACTATGAAAAAAGTTGAAGTCCTGAAGCCATTGAAAAAAAGTGATGGGTTAGTTTGGTACAAGGATCATAGCGAGCGAGTAAAAAGTTTACGAATATTGCAAATTGAGGATCTCATTAATACGGCTAAAAGTTTACGTGAGACAGCTACGTTTATTTGCGCTTCCGGTGGAATATTAGTCGGGTTTATTGCAGTATGCAATAGAATTAGTGATAAAAATCCAGGATTGAAAGCACTACAAAAAGAGTTTGATGTAGAATGTGCTCACGCTCTCACAGATGTAGTGGCTGCAAATCACACAGTGGACATCACAAAGGATCCCCGTGATCAATGTCCAGGTTGTGCCCAAGGGAAAAAACTGAATACACGTGTTGGACACGGCGCAAAGTTTCTTGTACAGATTAAGGGTGTGTATCCTGATTTGCACAAGGAGTTGAGC
>JAOZUJ010000002.1 GCA_029938745.1 Candidatus Moraniibacteriota bacterium | reverse complement strand
GGTTCAGGTTTAGTATGTGATACAACAAATAACTCAACAAATTGGGATACAGCATTTAATTGGGGAGATCATTCTGCAGAAGGTTATCTCACAACAATATCAGGAGAATCAATCACAGACCTTTCTGATGTTTATTCATCAATGTCTCCAACTGATGGACAAGTTTTAACCTTCGATACAACTAATGGTTGGCAGGCAGAAACACCTGGGAGTGGCACAACAACTTTCCTTGGACTTACAGATACTCCAGGAAGTTACACAGCAAATCAATTTGTAAAAGTAAATGCAGCTGGTGATGGGTTGGAATTTGGAACTGATAATGATACAACATATTCAGTTGCAACGGGTAATACACTTTTGAGTTTAACGGGTACAGAATTCTCACTCAGTGAAGGGATTCTGTCAGATGGTGCTCTTTGTAAATATGTTGTAGGTACGGGATTGGAATGTAATACGAGTCCATCGGATTTTCTCTCAACAGGATTAGAAGAGCTTACAGAAGGCCCAAATACAGGATGGCGATTAGTTGGACAGAATCCTGATAATTATGGAAATATCGGAAATAATGCTGTAGATCTATCTTCGGGGACAACATATGATTATCCAAGTAATGTTGATGATGACTTTACAGGAAGTGATGGTGATGCACCAAATCCAATAATATGGGATAGGACATTTACAGGAACAAGTACTGCAGATATACAAAGTAATCAATTAAGATTAAATAAAGTTACTGGACAGGGATATACTGCAGGAATAATGTCTCAATATTATTTGAGTGGCTCATCAGATTTTGATGTGCAAATAGATCATGGCAATCCACCACCAATGGGATCTTCGTTAGATTTTCGTATATATAATGATAGTGGGCATTATAATTTAATTAGGATACATTCTGACGGTCATTATTATTTATATTCATATGATGGAATTGGTTCTAGTGGAAATGGCGCTGCGACAATTGGGTCAAATCGTCGTATACGTATAAGTAGAGTGAGTGGAACTACATCCGCATACTATTGGAATGGGTCTAATTGGATCTTAATTGGCACTTTTTCTCGTGACGTAAGTGATGATGTAAGAGTGAGTGCAATACTTAGGACGACTAACACAGGTAATAGTGGCAGTATCGATATGGATAACTATGCTGTGAATGCAGGCGCGCTTGTGTGGCCCGATGCCTATGGTGATGGAGCTACAGGAACTTATAGTTTGGCAACAGGATACAATACTGCTAGCAGGGGTAATTACAGTGTTGCCATGGGAGAAGGAACAATTGCTTTAAATCAAGGCTCACTCGCTACAGGATTATATAACATAGGAACAAGCACAGACACAATTCACGAAACAGGCATAGGCATAGATAATGATAACAGAGCAAATGCTTTTGAAATTTATACAGATGGTAGAATTTTAGCACCAGAACTAAGTATTACAGAAATCAATACAAGCAATGCATCTCTTACAACAAAAGAATATGTAGATTTAGCTGCAGCATCAGCAAATACAGATACACTTGAAGATCTTGCATGTGCAAATGGAGAAATTGCACAATGGGATGGTACAGATTGGGTATGTTCAGATACAAGTGTTGTAACTCCATGGACAGAAGATGGATCAGATATATATTTTGATACAGGTAACGTAGGAATAGGAACAGATGCACCAACTTCAAGTCTTTCAATAGCAGGAAATTTTGACATTCAAGCCACGTCATCAAGTACATCAAGTAGAGTTGATACAACAGAAGAAGACTTTAATGCAGGAACAACATCAGATACAATAGTACAATACAATGGAGAAATTGCTGAAATTACACTTGGTGATGACCCTAATGATCCTAATTGGACAAAGCTTAGTTCTAATTGGACTGGTGTGGTAACAAGTGCTTGGGCAGGTCCAGAAATGATTGATATTGATAATGATAGTGATTATGATATGTTCATTAGCTATAGTCAGCACATAGGTTATTATCGTAATGATGGGACAGATGCAATTCCGCTATGGACATTTGAGGATCCTTCAGTATTACAACCAACCACTTTTATGGCCTCCCTAGAGTTCGCAGATATGGATAATGATGGAGATCCTGACCTTATTGCTGGAGATAGTCCTGGATATGTAGTATATTATCGTAATGATGGGACTATTGGTTCGCCAATTTGGACGCTTGTAAGCTCAAATTGGTTAGGAGTTGATATGGGAACATTAATAGGGATTGCAGCTACAGATATTGATAATGATGGTGATTACGATCTTGCTCTAGGTGAAAATAATGGCCTTGTTGAATACTGGCGCAATGACGGTACTCCTACTACACCGTCATGGTCATTGATCAGTAGTAATTGGTTAGGCGTTGATGTTGGCGAGAGGGCTAGACCTGCATTTGTAGATATTGACAATGATGGTGATCAAGATCTCGCTGTTGGTGGCTATGATGGATATGTGGAATATTTTCGAAATGATGGAGATGCGACATCTCCAAGTTGGACTCACGTTAGTTCAGATTGGATTGGTGATGTAGGCAGTACGGCTTCCCCAGCTTTTGCAGATATGGACAATGATGGTGACCTTGACCTTGCCGTTGGCGATGGAGCTGGTGCTATTCATTATTTCCAAAACGGAGTATCATTTGTCCCAACAGGAGACTTTACCTCTCAACCAATAAACTCAACAGCAACAAGTTACACAACAATAGAATGGACAGAAACTGTTCCAACAAATACAGACATCCAAATTCAAATACGTTCTGCATCAACTGAAGCAGGTTTAACAGCTGCAACATGGTATGGTCCAACAGGAACAGGAGATTATTATACAACCAGTGTAGGAGAAAACATAAACGCAACGCATGATGGAGACACGTGGTATCAATACAAAGCATATCTTACATCAACAGATGGCTCATCAGTTCCAACCCTCAAAGATGTAACAATTAACTTTGATTACACATCAACTCTCATAGTAGACACTCAAGGAAGATTTGGACTAGGTACAGCACCAGATAGTTTCTTTGACATTGGAGGAAATCTACAAATAAATGAAGGTGGAGTAGTAACAAAAGGAACATGGAATGGTTCGACAATAGATACAGCATACGGAGGTACAGGACTTACATCATATAATACAGGAGATCTAATATTTGCATCTGCAACAGATAATTTAGATACTCTAACAATAGGCACAAGTGGTCAAATTCTTTCATCAACAGGTTCAAGTATTGAATGGGTTACACCAACGGATAATGATACAACGTATACAGCAGGAACATTACTAGGTCTTTCAGGATCAAATGAATTTTCTGTAAATACAGGCACACTCACAGATGGAAGAATTTGTACATACACAACTGCAAATGGATTAGTTTGTGATACTGATCCAACATTGCTGATAGCAACAGGACTTGAAACACTTGATGAGGGCAGTGGTACGGGTTGGAGATTAATAGGTAGAAATCCATTAGATTATGGCAATATTGGTGTTAATGCTGTTGATTTTTCATACAGTAGTAGTGCCAGCACAACGAGAGGTGCCACAGGTACTTATTCGTTTGTAGAAGGATATAATAATACAGCATCAGATTATTACACACATGCCGAAGGTGCTGGTAATATAGCATCGGGGAGAGCTTCACATGCAGAGGGTGAAGCTACAATATCATCAGGTCAATGGGGGTCACATACTGAAGGCTATACTACAACAGCATCAGGAGCATCTGCTCATGCTGAAGGAAGTCATACAACAGCATCAGGCAATAGATCACATGCAGAAGGTGATCATACAACAGCATCAGGACATTATTCACATGCTGAGGGATTATCATCGAGAGCAACAAATGAGTCTGCACATGCTGAAGGTAGATGGACTCTCGCATCAGGCTATTGGGGTTCACATGCTGAAGGATTTGTCACAGAAGCATCAGGTCAATATGGCTCTCACGCTGAGGGTTATGAGTCAACAGCGTCGGGACAATCTTCTCACGCTGAGGGTGCTTATACAATTGCACAAAATGCTAATCAACATTCAGCAGGTTTGTATAATCTTGGAACATCTTCAGACACAATTCATGAAACAGGTATAGGAGTAGACAATGCAAATAGAGCAAATGCATTTGAAATATATACAGATGGAAGCATCCTAGCACCACAATTCAGCATTGCAGAAATTAACAGTAGAGGAAATACTGCTCTTACAACAAAAGAGTATGTTGATTCAGTTGCTAGTGGTGGAGTAACAACATTTCTAGGGTTATCAGATACGCCAGGAAGTTACACAGCAAATCAATTTGTAAAAGTAAATGCAGCAGGCGATGGATTAGAGTTTGGAGATGATAATGACACACTAGGAGATCTCACATGTGCAAATGGAAATATCGCACAATGGGATGGTACAAGTTGGGAATGTTCAGATACAAGTGTTGTAACTCC
This sequence comes from Candidatus Moraniibacteriota bacterium, assembly GCA_029938745.1. GTDB lineage: Bacteria > Patescibacteriota > Minisyncoccia > Moranbacterales. Next base: position 37,395 of record JAOZUJ010000002.1, on the reverse strand, counting down.
ATGGACAGAAGATGGATCAGATATTTATTTCAACACAGGTAATGTAGGAATTGGGACGGATGTACCAACATCAACTCTTTCAATTGCAGGTAATTTTAATATAAATGCATCTGCTAATAACACATCATCGAGAACAGATACAACTGATGATGATTTTAATGCAGGAACAACATCAGATACAAATGTACAATACACAGGAAAGAATGCGGAAATTGTTCTTGGTGGTGATCCAGGAAATCCGGATTGGAATCACGAGAGTTCTGATTGGTTACCAGTTAGTGTGTGTGCATGGAATGGACAACCAGCTTTTTCAGATATAGACAATGATGGTGATTACGATTTGGCAGTTGGGGATTGTACAGGTCGTATTGAATATTTTCGCAATGATGGTACTGCCAGTTCTCCATTTTGGACACATGTGAGCTCTGATTGGTTACCTGTTCGAGTCTCTCCAAATGGCGGAGGTCCTAATGCGTCACCAGCATTTGCAGATATGGATAATGATGGTGATTATGATTTGGTTGTAGGGAGTGATCAAAATAGAATTAATTATTTCCGAAATGATGGAACAGCTAGTTCACCCTCATGGACACATGCGAGCTCTGATTGGGTGCCAGTCAGAGCGAATAGTATGTTTCCGACTCTTGCAGATATAGATAATGATGGCGATTATGATTTGGCTGTTGGAAATTGGGATGGATATGTTGATTATTTCCGAAATGATGGAACAGCTAGTTCACCTTCATGGACACATGTGAGTTCTAATTGGCTACCAGTTGATGTTGGGCTAGAGGCAGCTCCATTTTTTGTTGATATAGATAATGATGGTGATTATGATCTGGCAGTTGGAGAGACCACTGGTGTCGTCTATTATTTCCGAAATGATGGAACAGCTAGTTCACCTTCATGGACACATGTGAGTTCTGATTGGTTGCCAGTAGATGTAGGGCATTATGCGAAACCATCTCTTGCAGATGTGGATAATGATGGTGATATTGATATAGTGGTAGGTGGACATAATGGAGGCGGACAAAGTTCTATGTATTACTTTAGTAATGATATTAGTATTAAACCCTCCGGCGATTTTACTTCTCAAGCCATCAATATCCCAGCCTCTGCTCAAACTTACACAACTGTGGAATGGACAGAAACAATTCCAACAAATACAGATATAGAAATTCAACTACGGTCAGCTGGAACTGAAGCAGGACTTTCAACTGCAACCTGGTACGGTCCAACAGGCACAGGAGATTATTACACAACTAGCGCAGGAGAGAACATAAATTCAACGCATGATGGAGACGACTGGTATCAGTACAAAGTATACTTCACATCTACTGATGGCTCATCAGTACCAATCTTAAAGGATCTATCAGTGAATTTTACATATTCTTCTATTCTTGTAGTAGATAGTCAAGGAAGATTTGGTCTTGGAACTTCAACTCCATCTAGTTTATTTGATATCGCAGGGAACTTCAAAATATCTGAATCTGGATATGTTACAGATGGTACATGGCAAGGAAATATCATAGATGTTGCGTATGGAGGCACGGGACTAACATCATACAACACAGGAGACTTGATGTATGGCAATGATGGAGGAACTCTCAGTGCATTACCGCTTGGAAATGTTGGGTATGTATTAACGGCAGGAGATTCAGGACCAGGTTGGGATTCTAGTTTGTACATTAGTCCGAGTAGTCACAAAGTTGGCATTGGCACAGTAACACCAGATTACAAATTAGATGTAAATGGAGATGGAAGATTTACAGACGCTCTCACAATTGGTGCCTACACCCTTCCGAATACAGATGGCACGAATGGACAAATTCTTAAAACAAACGGAAGTGGGGATTTAACGTGGCAGACAGATTCCACTGGAAGTGTACCGACAGCAATCTGGGATACAGACGGTGATACAGGTATTCAAACAGAGAAAAATGCAAATGAAGATATTATCAGATTTGATCTTGGTGGCACAGAATACTTCACAATGGATGGTCCACGACTAAATGTGATGAATTCAGGAGGTTCTGTATTTATTGGTGATCATGCTGGCGAGGCTGATGATTTTAGTGATAATCGTAATGTATTTATCGGATATAATGCGGGAGAAAGAAATACGACGGGTTATTGGAATGTTGGCATTGGCTCAATTGCGTTACAAGATAATTTAGATGGATATGCAAATACAGCAAGTGGATATGGTGCATTGGCAAATAATACAGATGGAAATGATAACAGCGCATTTGGACGCATGGCTTTAGTTGGTAATAATAGTGGTATCAATAATACAGCTATGGGTAGTCGTGCAATGATGAACGGTATAGATGGAGATAATAATACTGCAATTGGACAATATGCATTAGCTGCAGGCTCAACGGGCTCATATAATACTGTATTAGGAAGCTTTGCAGGACGAAATGCATCAGGAAGTGCAAATACTTTGTTGGGTTATGATGCAGGCGGAAATATTAATACTGGGTCAAATAATCTTATTATTGGTTATGATATTGATGCACAAAATGCAGCGGGCTCAAATCAACTTTCAATGGGAAATCTCATTTTTGGGACAGGTATAGATGGTACTGGCACAACAGTGTCAAGTGGTAATATTGGGATAGGTGCAGTCGTGCCAAATGAAAGATTGCAAGTGGCTGGTGCAATTAATTTAGGAACAACAACAAATTCAAACACAGGTTCAATAAGATACAATGGCACAGACTTTGAAGGTTACAACGGAACTGATTGGCTATCACTTACAAATAATGGGACAGGAGGAAGTCTTCAAATTGAATGGAGCTTCAAGGACTCAACAACAAGCGGTGATCCAGGAAATGGAAATTTCAGATTAAATAATGCAACTGTTGCAAGTGTAACAGAAATATATTTCTCAGAAGAAAGTAGTAATGCAGAAGTAAGTAACATATTAAATTCACTAAAGAGTGGAGATCAAATATATTTACAAAGATTGGATGATCAAAATGAAGCAGGTTTATACCTCATAAATTCAGTAACTGATAATGGAAGCTGGGTAACAATGAGTGTTACAAATGAAAGTTCAGGAACTGAAACATCATGGACAAATAACAAAAAATTTGGAAGTGTAATACTGTTCTCATCTGATAGCTCTACAGCAGTAGCAGGATCCACAGGAGCAATACAATTTAACAATGGAGGAGATCTAGGTGCTGATGATACAAATTTCTTTTGGGATGATGCAAACAATAGACTTGGCATAGGAACATCTACACCAAATGCAAAACTAAGCATTTTTGGAACTGATAACAAAATGAGATTGTCATATGATAGCTCAAATTACACAGATTTCTCAGTTAACAGTGCTGGAGAACTACTCATAAGTGCAACGAGCGCAACAGAATCAGCTATGGTAATTGGTTCCGGAGTGGCACAAGATACATCAATTCAATTTGATGGAAATGCACATGATTTTTTCTCAGGTATAGATAATGCTACCAGCTCATACACAATAGGCTCAGGACTTAATGTGACTAGTTCAGCAGTAGAAACTGGACCAGGTACTGTATCGTTTTTAATACCAATTACAACAAATATAACAGGGTATAATACAAAGTTTACTTCTACGTTTAGTGTTGGTAGTACAATTACTGTTGGTGGGGAGACACGAACAATTGCAACAATTGCATCGGACACATTTATGACAACAACAATAGGATTTTCATCATCAGGTGGTGGAACATATACGTATATTGCTGGTACAAAACTTACAGTTGAGCCAAGTGGTAATGTTGGCATTGGTACAACAAATCCAACTGAACGACTAGAAGTTTATAACGGTTCAACAACGGGAACGTACACGACAAGTGGCTGGGTACATTCATCGGACAAAAGATTAAAAACACACATAACGCCGATGGAGAGTTCATTAGATAAAGTTTTATCATTAGAAAATATATATTTTAATTGGAGAGCAAATCCAAATAGCAATAGACAAATAGGTTTTATAGCTCAAGATGTAAAGGAAATAATTCCAGAAGTAGTAGTAGGAAGTGAAGAATATGGATATGGAATATCTTATGGAAATATAACAGCGTTACTTACAGGAGCAATAAAAGAACAAAATCAATTAATAACAACAAACTCAAATAACGTATCAAACTTATCATTACAAACAGATACAAACATAAATACTTTACAACAATTACAAACGTCAGTAGATGAAAATCTAGGCGATATTGAAAATCAGTTTGTTGATGTCGCAGGCCAGGTTAATAACTTATCCCTACAAGTACAAAAAAATGATAGTAATATATTAACAGTGCAAGAAAAAGCAAATGTAAATGCAAATTTGATAAATGACATAGAAAATAGAATGATTGATATAAAAACAACACATGAAGAGTTAATGAGTTTCTTTATTTCTATAAATCCAGATACACTTGTATACACAGATGATCAAGGTGACTTAACAATTGAGGGAGTTGTGAATACTGTGAAATTAGTTGCACAGGAGATTGAAACAGAAAAATTGACAATAGCAGGTGGAAAAAATGAAACAATTGGTGTGGTAAGCATTTGCCCAGTGAATTATGTATTGGTGGATAGTGAATGTGTGGAGGATACAAGTGATGAAAATAAAAATGACGGTAAAAGTGTGTTTGTCAAAAGTGATGCAATAAGTGAAAACACAACAATATTTACAACATTTGAAAATAATCCAGGCACAACAAGCTGGGTAGAAAAATCGAAAGATGAAGATGATGAATTTGATGGATTTGTAATCAATTTGGAGGGAACTGTAGAGAAAGCTGTAAAAGTAAACTGGTGGATTGTTGAAAAAATAGCAAATAATTAAAAAGGGAGATAAAAATGGTTGTAGGATGACCAAGGTCCAGCCTTCGGATATCCGAAGGCTGGACCTTGTAATCATTATGTGGGTAGTATCATTGATCTGGTTTTATATAGACAAAAAATAATGAATAATTTTTTCAAAAAAAGTTATAACAAAAAACAAATACCATTGCTAATGGCGGTGTTTTTTGCGATGTCGTTTGTATTTTTTGCAACAGTAGATGATGTGCAGGCGGCACCATTAGATGATTTTGTGATAACTGTGCAGGTGCCAGTAGGGAGTCAAAGTTTTATTATACCGGCAGCGGGAACTGGGATTAACTACAATGTTGATTGTGATAATGATGGTTCAGATGAAGCAACAGGTCAAACAGCGGGCTACACATGTAATTATGCAAGTGCAGGGACATATACAATAAGAATAAAGGATAACTCAGGAGCAAAAACTGGTTTTCCGAGATTTTATGCCATTAACGCTGGTTCCGATCGATCGAAGTTAATGACAATTGAGCAGTGGGGCACGGGGATTTGGACTTCCATGGCCAATGCTTTTACATCCTGTCCAAATTTAACAGGAAACTTTTCAGATGCGCCTGACTTGTCTTCTGTAACAAGTATGAGTGGGATGTTTCAAATGGCGTCTTCTTTTAATAGTGATATAGATTCATGGGATGTATCTTCTGTAACAAATATGCTGAATATGTTCAATAGTGCCACGTCGTTCAATCAAAATTTAAATTCTTGGGATACATCATCGGTAACAAATATGTCACAAATGTTTCGTGCAGCAACTTCTTTTAATAGTGGTATAGATTCATGGGATGTATCCTCTGTAACGAATATGGCATATATGTTTTATCAGACAACTGCATTTAATCAATCTCTAAACTCTTGGGTGCCATCTTCCGTAACAGATATGCAATATATGTTTGGAGTAGCAGTATTTAATCAGCCGATAAATTCATGGAATACAGGTTCTTTAATAAATATGGATGGGATGTTCCAAAGTACAACTGCATTTAATCAAGACATAAGTTCATGGGACGTATCTTCCGTAACAACTATGACTGGCACGTTTGGTTATACATCTGTATTCAATCAACCTCTAAACTCCTGGACACCCTCTTCTGTAACAAATATGGCTCTTATGTTCTACAATGCAACAAGGTTTGATCAACCTTTAAATTCATGGGCTACGACTTCTTTGACAAACGCAAATAGCATGTTCTATGGGGCTACTTCTTTCAATCAAAATTTAGGTACATGGGATGTTAGTAATTTAACACATGCAAGTCAGATGTTGTATAATGCAACTAATTTTTCGACAGCAAATTATGATGCGTTGCTGATAGGATGGGAATCACAGGCACTCAAAGATAATGTAGTGCTACGCTCATCATCACATTATTGTGATAGTACAACCCAGAGAGCTAATATGATCTCAACGTATAATTGGGCAATAACTGATGCAGGTTTAGATTGTACTCATAAAGACTTTGTCATAACAGTAAAAACAGATAACATAGGAAGTTCATCAGACACGCAATTCACAATTCCGACAACAGGAATCGGATATAATTATAATGTAGATTGTAATAACGATGGAACTGACGAGGCAACAGCTCAGACAGGCGATTACACATGTAATTATGGAAGTGCAGGAACGTATACAATAAGAATCAAAGACAATATAGGAGCAAAAACTGGATTTCCAAGGATTTACTTTAATAACATAGGAGATAGAGAAAAACTTTTAGATATCAATCAGTGGGGTACAGGTATTTGGACTAGTATGTACAGAGCTTTTTATGGATGTGATAATGTGGTTGGTAATTTTGCAGATATGCCTGATTTGTCTTCTGTTACAGATATATCTGGTATGTTTCACAACGCTTCAGTATTCAACGGGGACGTCAGCACTTGGGACACCTCTTCCGTCACAGATATGAATCGTATGTTTTGGCGTGCCTCAGTATTCAACGGGGACGTCAGCACTTGGGACACCTCTTCCGTCACAAATATGTCATATATGTTTTATTATGCCTCAGCATTCAATGGGGACGTTAGCTCCTGGGTCACTTCCTCTGTTACAGATATGTCACATATGTTTCAGGCTGCTCTAGCATTCAATCAAGACATAAGCTCCTGGGCTACCACTTCCGTCACAGATATGTCCAGTATGTTTAACAGTGCCACAGCATTCAATCAAGACATAAGCTCCTGGACCACCTCCTCTGTCACAGATATGTCATTTATGTTTCGCAATACCTCAGCATTCGATCAAGATCTGGGTGTATGGCATGTGGACAATGTGATAGATATGGCAAGCATGTTCATAGGTTCAGCTCTTTCAATAGCAAATTATGATTTGACACTCATAGGCTGGAATGCACGTCCATCACTTCAAAATAATGTCACGCTAGATGCATCGGCACATTATTGTAACAGTGCAACCCAGAGAGCAAATATTATTTCAATATACTCTTGGATAATAAATGACGCAGGACTAGATTGTAGTCACAATAATTTCGTCATAACAGTAAAAACAGATAATATAGGTCCATCATCAGACACGCAATTCACAATTCCTACAACAGGAGGTGGATATAATTATAATGTTGATTGTAATAATGATGGAATTGATGAGGCAGCGGCCCAAACGGGAGATTATACATGCAATTACGCAAGTGCAGGAACATATACAATAAGAATAAAAGATAACACGGGAGCTAAGACTGGATTTCCTCAAATTTATTTTAACAATACTGGTGACAGAGAAAAACTTCTCTCAATAGATCAATGGGGAACAGGTATTTGGACGTCAATGTATAGGGCTTTTCAAGGATGCAGTAACATGACAGGAACTTTTACAGATGTACCTGATTTATCTTCTGTTACAACTATGGCATATATGTTTTCTTTTGCATCTGTATTTAATGAGGACATAAGCTCATGGGACACATCTTCTGTCACGAATATGACATGGCTGTTTAATAATGCAATTGCTTTCAATCAAGACATAGGTTCATGGGATACATCTTCTATCACAGATATGAGATATATGTTTTATGGTGCATCTGCATTCAATCAAGATATAGGTTCCTGGGACACATCATCCGTCACATATATGCCTGGCATGTTTTTGCTTGCAACCACATTCAATCAAGACTTGAATTCATGGCAAGTGGGAAATGTTACGAGTATGGCACAAGTATTTTACGAGGCATCTGCATTTAATGGAAATATAAGTTCATGGGATACATCTTCTGTCACATATATGGGAGCTATGTTTCACAATGCATCTGCATTTAACCAAGATATAAGTTCATGGGATACATCTTCTGTCACATATATGGACCGTATGTTTTCTGGAGCATCCACATTCAATCAAGATATAAGTTCTTGGTCCATAAATTCAGTGACAAATATGTATGGCATGTTTCAATATGCGACAGTTTTCAACCAAGACATCTCCTCTTGGACCACTACCTCTGTCACAAATATGTCCAGTATGTTTTACTACGCTTCAGCATTCAATCAAAATATAAATTCTTGGGATACATCTTCTGTTACAAATATGGTTAATATGTTTAGTCATGCATCCACATTCAATCAAGATCTGAATTCATGGCAAGTGGGAAATGTTACAAATATGGCACAAATGTTTAACGCGGCATCTGCATTTAATGGAAATATAAGTTTATGGGATACATCCTCCGTCACAAATATGTCCAGTATGTTTAGCAGTGCTTCAGCATTCAATCAAAATATAAGCTCATGGACCACAACTTCCGTTACGAATATGCTGGGTATGTTTAGCAGTACCCCATTATTTAACCAAGACATCAGCTCCTGGGCCACCTCCTCTGTCACAAGTATGAATGGCATGTTTTACAATGCTTCAGCATTCAACCAAGACATAAGCTCATGGGACACATCATCCGTCACACGTATGGACACTATGTTTAGATCCGCTTCAGCATTCAATCAAAATTTAGGTACATGGCACGTAGACAATGTGACAAATATGACAAATATGTTTATAGGTTCAGATCTTTCAACAGCAAGCTATGACGCAACACTAATAGGTTGGGAATCACAAACTCTGCAAAATGGAGTAACTTTAGATGCATCAGCAAGCTATTGTGCTAGCGCAACCCAGAGAGCAAATATTATTTCAAATTACAGCTGGACAATTAATGATGCTGGATTAGGTTGTACAGTAAGCGCTCCAACGGTATCAACAGATCAAATAACAAATATCAATTCAACTACAGCGACAGGAAATGGAAATGTAACAGATACGGGTGGTGAAAATCCGGAGAGGTTTATAGAATGGGGAACAGTAAGTGGCACATATACAAATGAATGCAGTGCTGGCATTGATGATGCTGGTACATACTCTTGTGTTCTTACGGGACTTACACCAAATACACCATATTTTGTCAGAGCAAAAGCAACAAATAGTGCAGGGACAAGTTATGGATCCGAAGAAAATTTCACAACAACATCATCTACAACTCCAAATCCTAGACAAATAAAAGTAAGAGGTGATGTGAAAATGAAAGGTGATGTGAAAATGAAATAGTTCTATTAATTAGTTTAAATGTTTTTGTAACTAATATGCAATGATGATATTGTTGATGAGAAATAGAACACTTGCAATATTTTTATAGTCGTGTATACTAGAGTTTACGTATAAAAGACACGTGAAATGTCTGTGTCTTGTTAGTATTTGTTTAATATTTTTTTATGTCTCAGGATAATCTTATAAAATTAGTTTCCCTTGGTGATGAAAGTGGGAAAGGAAAGGGTCATATCATTTGGTCACACAAAAATACAAAAAAATTGCGTGGCATCAAAATTGAATTGAAAAAATTCAATCCAATTGCCAAGAAGCATACTATTTATCGTGAAAAGAAAGCATAAAGCAGTAGATTGTTCTGAAAGTGCAAATCTCTAATTATAATATTCAAAAATTATGTCTCGAACATGTCAAATTACAGGAAAAAATTCTGCTAGTGGACACAAAGTTTCTCACTCACAAGTGAAAACGAAACGAAAGTTCAAAGTGAATCTTCAGAAAAAAAATCTTATCAATCCTGCAACGGGAGAAAAGATGACGGTGCGATTATCAACTTCTGCAATAAGAACATTGAAGAAATGGCAAAAAGAGGGAAAACAATATGACCTCAGGGAAATTGTGAAGAAATAACTTAAATATAAAAAATATCTAGACATTAGTGTCTGGATATTTTTTGTAATAGTCTACCGTACCTTTAAAGGTACGGTAGACTATTTTTGATTTTGAAATGAAAAATAAATTATACATTAATGACTAATTCATGCTATGATAAATTTATATGATGGATAAAGCAGAATTAGATGAACACTTAACACAAGATCATAAAAAAACAGTTTTTTCAGAAAACTTGAAAGAGCTTGTTTATGGTGGTATTGATGGCATTATCACAACATTTGCAGTTGTTGCTGGGTTTACTGGCGCGACGATGGTTGCTGGAGATAATCCTGATGTTGTCATTCCTGTGACAATTGTGCTTATTTTTGGACTAGCAAATCTCTTTGCGGATGGATTTAGTATGGGCGTGGGTGATTTTTTATCATCTCGTGCTGAGAAGAAATTATTTGAAAAAGAAAGAGCAAAAGAAAGTGATTGGATCAAAACACGAGAGGATTTTGAATATGATGAAACTATTTTGCTGTTGAAAGAGAATGGTTTTGATGAAGAAAAAGCACATGCCTTGGCAAATATTTATAAGACAAATCCAGAATTTTGGGCGGATTTCATGATGCGATATGAGCTCAATATGACACATCCAGAAGAGGCGCCAGTCCGTAGTGCGATGATCACTTTTGTGTCGTTTTTGACATTTGGCGCAATTCCACTTTTGCCATATATTTTTGACATGACAATTTTTTATAATCAATTTGTGGCAGCAAGTATTTTTACTGCGCTTGCTTTAGCACTGCTTGGGTTTATCCGGTCACGATTCACAAAAGAGTGTGTATTATTATCGATGGCAGAGATTGTTGGATTGGGTATGGTTGCAGCGTTTATTGCATATTTTGTCGGAACTCTTTTTGTATAATAAAAATTTAGTGTATAATAAAGATAGTAATTTATAATAAAAAATCATATGATGAAAAAAACAATGACAATGTCAGTACTTGCCTTTGCAGTAATGGCACTGAGTGCGTGTGGCACTCCCGCGCAAGATGAAACAGTAGATCAAACGAGCGCGACTCCGCAAGATATCGCGACAAAAAATAACGAAGATGGAACTTTCAGTGGGACGATCAAAGGGCTCATGGGTATGGGAAAAGCACAAAAATGTACATGGAGTGATGGCAGTGGCATGAGTGGTGTAGTGTACATTAGTGGTGATAAAATGCACACAGAGATGAAGGGTTTGGCAAAAAATGAAATGGGCATGACGGGGGATATGTTGATGATCAGTGATGGTGAATGGGTGTATACATGGGATTCTACAACAAAACAAGGAATGAAAATGAAGGATGAAATGAAAGATGAATATGAGGAAGTAGAAGAAGATTATATGGCAGAAGCGCCAGATGGTATGGTTGCAGATATGGTAGATGAAACATATAATTATAAATGTGAAAATTGGAGAGTTGATAATAGTAAGTTTGTGCCACCAGCGGATGTGACATTTCAAGATATGAATGCAATGTTGGAAAATATGAAACAAGGAACAGGTGGTATGCAGGGGATGTGTGATTTTGCGCCACCCGAAGAAAAGGCAGAATGTCTCCAGCAGATGCAGGGAATGCAAGTTGATATGCAAAATATTCCACAATAAGGAAAACATAATTCATAAAGGCCGTATGCGTATGTATGGTCTTTTGATATTTGAGTTTTTTTGCGTGAGAATCATTATAGTAGTATGATATATAAAGATATAAAATTAAAAATATTTATGAAAAAAACACAAAAAGGAGTATCTAAAATTCTTTTACTATTGATCATTGTTGTGATTCTCATTATTTCAGCGATTATATTTGGTTATGGTGGGGATAATGTACAAAATGTTAAAAATGATGCACAAGATAAAGCACAAGATGCACTTGATGAAAAGGGTGAAGAGATGATGGGAAAGGTGATTGGCGGTAGTCAGGAAGTTATTGGTAAAAAATTAAAAGAGACCGGAGAAAAAATGCTAGAAGAAAAATATGTGGTTGTGAATGGGGAGTCTGGTATGTACGGTGATTATAATGGATCTGATATTGCAAATTTTGAAAGAACGATATTGTTCTTCACAGCACCATGGTGCCCAAGTTGTACTGAAGCTGAAAATGATGTAGAAATAAATCAAGAAAAAATCCCTACTAATGTTGCTGTTGTGCGTGTTGATTTTGATAATAATAATGAATTACGTGAAAGATATCATGTAGAAAAGCAACACACTTTTGTGCTTGTGGATAAAAATGGTAAAGAGATCTCGCAATGGAATAATAGTGAAACACTTGGTGAAATTATTGATAATATTAAATAGATACTAAATATGGATATATATGAGGAGTCGTTAGATCTGCATAAAAAAAATGGTGGCAAAATTGAGGTGATTGCAAAAGTTGCACTTGAAAATAAAAAAGATCTTTCATTGGCATATTCACCAGGTGTTGCTGCAGTGTCTCGGGCAATTAGTGAGGATAAAAGTGTTGCAAGGGAGTTGACGATTAAAAAAAATACTGTCGCTATTGTGTCAGATGGAAGTGCAATACTTGGACTTGGTAATTTAGGCCCATATGCAGCATTGCCTGTAATGGAAGGAAAGGCTGCACTTTTCAAACATTTTGCAGACGTTGATGCATTTCCGCTTTGTATTGATACACAGGAAGTGGATGAAATTGTAGATTTTGTCAAAAAAGTAGCACCAACTTTTGGTGGAATAAATCTTGAGGATATTTCTGCACCACGATGTTTTGAAGTTGAACAAAGATTAATGGAAGAACTTGATATTCCGGTGATGCATGATGATCAGCATGGTACAGCAGTTGTTGTTTTGGCTGGACTTATAAATGCGCTTAAATTACGTGGAAGTGAAAAGAAAGACATTAAAGTTGTGGTAAATGGTGTGGGTGCAGCTGGAGTGGCAATTACAAAAATTTTACTTGATTGGGGCGTTACTAATATTGTGCTTTGTGATAGTCAGGGAATTATTTGTCATGAGCGCACAGGACTCAATGATACAAAAGTAAAACTTATGAAAGTGACAAACGGTGGTGGTGTGTGTGGAATGCTCAGAGACGCACTTGAAGACACCGACGTTTTTATCGGAGTGTCAGTTGCAAATGTACTGAAGCCAGAGGCATTGCAGATTATGAATGAAAAGCCAATTATTTTTGCGCTTGCAAATCCAGAGCCAGAAATCATGCCAGATGATGCAAAAGATGCTGGTGCATTTGTGGTTGCGACGGGGCGTAGTGATTTTCCAAATCAAGTAAATAATGTTTTAGCGTTTCCGGGAATTTTTCGTGGTGCACTTGATAATGGTGTGATACAATTCAAGGATGAAATGTTTGTTGATGCTGCAAAGGCAATTGCACAATGTGTTGAAAATCCAACAGTAGATATGGTCATACCTGATCCATTTGATGAGCGTGTACCAAAAGCTGTTGCACAAGTAATTAAATAAATTAAAGCGAGACTAATGATGAAAAAGATTATTATTACAATTATTATTATTGTACTTATTGGAACTGCTGTTTTTTTTGTACGATCACGAAAAAGTGAACAACTTTATTTAGAATCACAAGTCGTTACAACTGATGTACAAAAAACAATTAATGTAAATGCAACAATGAATTCTGATGTTTATGCCGATATTACATCAGAATTACCAACGCTTATTGCATCTGTAGATGTATCGGTAAATGATACAGTTGAGAAAGGTCAAGAGCTATTTCGATTGGACAAAAGATCAATTTATGCACAAATAAATAATGCAAAGCTTGCAGTGGAACGTGCAGAGCTGGCAGAACAACAGGCAAGGCGAAAGTGGGACACACTAAAACCAGAGGAAAGAGAAAGCATTAAAAAAGCAACAGAGCAATCACGACAGACACTAAATGAAGTGTACGCACAAGCAGCTAAAACAACAATTGTTTCTCCGATTGATGGAATTGTAATTGAACAAAATGTTCGAGTTGGTGAAGTAGCACAAGGAATTGCAATGCGCATTATTAATCCACAATCCTTACAGGTGGAAGCACTCATTCCAGAGGTAGATATCGCAAAAGTGAAGAAGGGAAATAAATCGTTCATAATTTTTGATGCATATCCTGATAAAGTGGTGCATGGTACTTTTGTTTCAATGAATGCAGGAAGTACATTAAATCAAAATAACACATATTTTAAGGCAATTGTTGATATTGATGATAAAGATGATGTTACTATTCTTGATGGTATGAATGCAGAAGTTGATATAGAAATTGAAAAAAAGATGAATGTTGTAGTAGTGCCTCGTGATTTTGCACAAAAAGATGAAGATGGATATTTTGTATATGTGTTAAATACAAACTCTGTTAAAGAACAATTTGGGAAAAAATATTTTGAAGAGGGAATAATTGGGAATGAATTTGTGGAAGTTATTTCTGGTATTGCTGCAGGTGAAAAAATTGTTGTACCACAAGAAAAGTAAGGCAATGTATTTTGTATATAAAACAATATGTGGAGTAATATAAAATTGGCAGTATTTTTGGCAATTAAAACTATTTTGCGTGGTGATAAGGGGTCACTTATTTTGACAGTATTGATCATGCTTGTTGTTTTTTTGAATTTATTGTTTGTAGATGCTGTGTTCAAAGGAATTTCCACTACAATGGATGAGGGTAAAATTAATTATCAATACGGCGAGGTAACTATTGAGCCAAGACCAGGAGATAAATATATCAAAAATACAAATGATGTCATAGATGCAATTCAAGATTTTTACTATGTACGCAGTATAGCAACTCATTTGCGAACAAGTGCTACGCTCAAGAATGATAAGTATAATGATGGTAGGGATGTTGCACAATTTGGAGCTGGTGTTGTTGGCATAGATCCAGAAATAGAAAATGATTCAATTGACTTGAAATCACATATTATTGAGGGAAAATGTTTAGAAAAAGGTGATTATGGCAAGGCTTTGCTTGGTGCAGATATAGCAGGCGGGTATGGTAGCTCACCATTTCCAGAGGATCTTGAAGGCGTGCGGACAGGTGACAAAATTACAGCAATATATGGTAATGATGTTGTTAGGGATTATGAAATTGTAGGAATTTATAAAACAAAGAACTTTGACACTGATTCAAAAATGTTTGTTCTTCAAGATGATCTGAATTCAGTACTTGGAACAACAAATGAGTCAAGTGAAATTATCGTGCGACTTACTGATAAGCATTTATCGCAAAAAGCATTGGATGATTTTGCAAAAATAAATTTGAGTAATTATGAAATTTCTGATTGGAATGAGAAATTGTCATTTGGTGCTACAATCAATAAATCCTTTGATATGATTGGTTCGATATTACGTATTATTGGCTCGTTTGTTGCAGGACTTGTGATATTTATTATTATCTTTGTGGATATTGTGAATAGGCGTAAACAAATTGGCATATTGAAAGCGATTGGAATTCCTGAAAGTGCTATAATGCAATCCTATATTATTCGAGGGATGTTTTATACTGTACTCGGTATTATATTGGGATTTTTGTTAATGAATTTTGGTGTCATTGGTTTTTTTAGAGGACATCCAATTGATTTCCCGATGGGAGATATGGTACCTGTGATCAAAAGGGAGGCACTACGTATGAGTGTAATTCTTTTTGTGGTTGCTGGTCTTATAGGCTCACTCATTCCAGCGATAAAAGAGGTACGTAAAAAGATTCTCACATTGATGCGATAATAAATAAAGACTATGGAAAAATATATTCTACAAACAAAAGATCTTGTAAGGACATATAAGGCAGATACACCAAGCCCAGTTTATGCACTTAAAGATATTGACGTGCAATTGCGTAGAGGTGAATTTGTTGCACTTATGGGGCGCAGTGGTAGTGGTAAATCAACTTTTTTACATCAAATTGCGTTACTCGATCGGCCAACATCAGGATATATTGAAATTGATGGTATTGATGTTTCTAAATTATCTGAAACAGAGCGTGCGGAATTTCGTTTGAAAATGCTTGGATATGTATTTCAGGATTATGCTTTGATTCCTGAGTTGAATTTATATGAAAATGTTGCGCTACCCATGAGAGCACTTGGAAAACGAAAAATACAATATGATAAGGACGTGCACGAGATTATTAAAAGAGTGGGATTGCAGGATCGTGAAAAAAATCTTCCATCAGAATTATCTGGTGGTGAACAGCAACGTGTATCAATAGCACGTGCAATTATAAATAAACCAGATATTTTATTTGCTGATGAGCCAACAGCAAACTTAGATTCTGAAGCAGCTGCAGTTGTTTTGGATATTATGCGTGAATTAGTAGATAAATATGGTCAAACAATTATAATGGTGACACATGAAGATGATGATAAAAAGTATGTTGATCGAGTTGTGTGGCTCAAAGACGGAAAATTGCAATCATCACAATAGTAACACTCAGAAGAAAAAACAAAAACCACAAAGAAAATTGTGGTTTTTATTTTGTAATAGTGTGGTATGATATATGAGTAGTATAAAGTTCTAAAAGAAATACATGAAAAAAGTTATAAAAATAATAATCATTAGTATTGTTGTTCTCTTTGTTGCATGGCTTGTTTGGCAGCGATATGCGAAGTCTAATGATGGATCTGATATTGATAATTATGTTGTTCATTATGGTGATGTTGTTGAAACTGTAAGTGCAAGTGGTGAGGTGACGCCAGTACATTATGCAAATCTTTCTTTTGTCGTGCCCGCACTCGTTGTGGCGGTAAATGTAGATATTGGTGATACTGTTACAAAGGGGCAAAAGCTTATTATTCTTGATCGTAATTCGATTGTTGCAGAAATTCAATCAGCTCGTATTGATGTGGAAAAAGCGGAAACGGCAGAAAGATTGGCGCGAAGACATTGGAGTGATTATAAGCCAGAAGAAAGAGAACTTATCAAAAAAGATGTAGTTCAAGCACGTACAAGGCTTTTTGGAGCGCAGTCACAGTTTAAAAATACAGAAATTATTTCACCGATTGATGGTATTGTGACACAGAGAAATGTCCGTGTTGGAGAGGTCGCACAAGGAATGGTAATGCGTGTGATTGATGAGGATGGAATGGAAATGGAAATATTAATGTCTGAAACAGATGCTGCAAAAATGAATAAAGAACAACAAGCATTTGCAACATTTGATGCATATAATGATGAACAGTTTTCTGTTGATATTTTGAGCATTGATCCGGAGGCAGTAAAGGTACAAGATGTGACATATTATAGAACAACGTTTGCACTGCCAGGTGATATGGATAAAAATATTTTATCTGGTATGAGTGTGGATGTGGATGTTGTTGTTAATCAAAAAAATAATGTACTGACTGTGCCATTACGATTTGTGCGCAGTGATGATGCTGGTGAATATGTCTATATAAAAGGTGTAGATGATCAATACACAAAACAATATATTACAACTGGAATTGAAGGTGACGATGGCGATGTTGAAGTTGTTGATGGTTTGAACGAAGGCAGTGTTATATATGCTGTTTATGATGAAGATCTAGATGATAAGTAGAGAAAATTTATGGAAAAAATAGCAAAAATTATTTCTTGCAAAGATATTACAAAAGTCTTTGATACAGGCGAAACTAAAACACATGCACTTCGTGGAGTGTCATGTGATATTGCTGAGGGAGAATTTGTTGCAATTATGGGTCCGTCTGGCTCAGGAAAATCGACATTAATGCATGTGTTGAGTTTTTTGGATCGTGCAACAGAGGGGGGGTATTTTTTTCGTGGCAAGGATACAAAAGATTTTGATGAAGAAAAATTGGCATTCATTCGTAATCAGGAAATTGGTTTTGTATTTCAATCATTTAATTTGATGCAACGCGTGAGTGTTTTTGAAAATGTTGAATTACCTCTTTTGTATGATTTTTATACAAAAACTACACAAAATAAAGAAGACAAAAAAACAAATAAAGATCGTGTTATGAATGCACTCAAAAGTGTAAGTATGGAACACCGGTTGCATCATATGCCAAGTCAACTGTCTGGTGGTGAAAAGCAACGTGTTGCAATTGCACGAGCATTGATCAATAATCCAAAAATTATTTTTGCAGACGAGCCAACTGGAAATCTAGACTCAAAGTCTGGATTACAAGTCATGCATGTTTTGGAGGGTCTCAATAAACAGGGTCACACAATTATTCTTGTCACACATGAGAGTAGGACAGCTGAGCACGCACAAAGAATTTTACGGATTGTTGACGGGAAGATCGTAGATGATAAAAGAGTACACAATCAGCGCTCTGTAGATACTGATAATATTTTGAAATAAGCGTGTTTTATATTTATACCAAAGGTCCAACCCGGGATCATTCCTCGGTTGGACCGTTAGCTAGGCTATGTTAAATCAAATAGTATTGTCATTACGAATTACGATGCAAAACTTTCTTGCAGCAAAAATGCGAACGTTTTTGACGATTATTGGTGTTGTGATTGGTATTGCGGCAGTAATGGTCGTGATGAGCGTGGGAACAAGTGCACAAAATATGATCTTAGATCAAATTCGTAATGTTGGGTCTGACTTGGTTGCAATTTTACCAGGTGCGGCAGACGATGATGGGCCACCAGCAAGTACGTATGGGATCGTTGTAACAACAATGAAAAATGGTGATTTGGAGGCATTGCGAAAAAAATCAAATGTTCCTCATGCAGTTGCCGTTAGTGGATATGTATCTGGTAATAATGTCGTGCAATATAAATCGTATGACAAATCATTGACATTTCAAGGTGTTTCAGCAGACATGCTTGATGTGGAAGGTAGTAATATTGCATTTGGACGATTTTTTACAAGCGCAGAAGACGAATCATTAGCGAGGGTTGTTGTACTTGGAGCAAAAATTGCAAAAGATATTTTTGACAATGAGGATATGCTCGGCAAAAAAATAAAAATTGGTTCTCAATCATTTCGTGTTGTAGGAATTATGGAAGAGCGCGGTGCAACATTTGCAGCTAATTATGATGAGTCAATATATATCCCATTACAAACAGCACAAAAAAATATACTTGGTATCGATTATCTCAATTTTATCCGTATGAAAGTTGATGATGAAAAAAATGTGGAGCAAACAAAGGACGATGTGCGCACAGTTTTACGATCAAGACATGATATTGCTGATGATGAGGGAGATGATTTTTCTGTGCGTAATATTGCGTCTGCATTGTCTATGGTGAATAATGTTACAAATATTATGAAATATTTTTTGACAGCCGTCGCATCGATCTCTCTGATTGTTGGAGGTATTGGCGTGATGAATATAATGTTCATTGCATTGTCAAAACGTGTGCGTGAAATTGGCTTGAGAAAAGCAGTCGGCGCGAGAAGGCGAGATATTATGTGGCAATTTCTTTTTGAGTCAATGATCATCGCACTTATAGGCGGATTTATTGGATTTTTTGTTGGCTTGTTTGTGATTTGGCTTGCGTGGGTTGCTGCGATGCAGTATGACATAGAATGGGATATGATCATCACAATGCAAATGGCGTATGTGTCACTGATCATTACTCTTGTTATTGGATTACTTTTTGGGATCTATCCAGCACGAAAAGCTTCACGTATTTCACCAATGGAAGCATTGCGTTATGAATAAAATAATATTATGAAATTGTGGCGACTTATTAGTATATCAATCAAAAATTTATTCTCTCATACAGGGAGGACTATTTTAACGTTACTTGGAATTATTGTGAGTGTAGCATCAATTATGAGCGTGATCACGATGGGGGAGAATATCAAAGAATATATCATGGATGAAATTGATGCATTTGGATCAGATACCATTCAAATAGAAATATCGATTCCAGAGACAGAACATGTATCGATGGATAATATTTCGAGTATGGCAATGGGTGTGCAGATCACGACACTGACAGATGACGATGCAGAGGCAGTTAAAAAGTTGGATAATGTACAAACATACAACGCAGGACTGATGGGACAAGCACAAGCAAAATTTGATGGTGAAGTTACGTATGTCACACTTCTCGGATCCAGTGCTGACGCACCTCTCGTTGACCCTGGCGTAAAAATACATGATGGAAGATTTTTTTCGACAGATGAAGAGCTTTCATCATCAAATGTAATTGTACTTGGCTCGGCTGTAGCAGAATCATTGTTTGGTGAACAAAGGGATATAATTGGTAAACGTGTTGCCATGGATGGTAGTAAATATCGTGTCGTTGGCACTTTAGAAGAGCGTGGATCATCGTTTGGATTTTCTTTTGATGATCTCGTCTATTTGCCATACACAACTTTGCAAAAAAAGATATTAGGTGTTGACTATTTATCATATATTACAGTTAAGGCACGTGATGTAAAACAAATTGATAATACAGTTAAGGATATAGAATATATTTTACGGTCTCGTCATGATATCGATGATCCAAAAGACGATGATTTCAATGTGATGACAATGAAAGAAGCTCAAGATATGCTTGGATCAGTAATAACTAGTGTGAATATTTTGCTTATTGCGCTTGCATCAATTTCTTTGTTGGTTGGTGGTATTGGAATTATGAATATCATGATCGTGTCTGTCGAAGAGCGAACTGCTGAAATTGGTTTGCGTAAAGCAGTTGGTGCAAGGCGTGAAGATGTTATACAGCAATTTGTGATTGAATCAGTGATCATTAGTGTTGTGGGTGCCTTCATTGGTATCATTATTGCGTCAATTGTGATTTCGCTATTTTTTGTTGTATTGGAAAAAGCTGGATTTACGAGTATGAATCTTTTCATTCCACTAAGTGCTGTTGTGATATCAATTATCTTTTCAATTGTTGCTGGCATTATTTTTGGTGTGTATCCAGCACGGCGAGCTGCAGAAGTCAGTCCAATGGAAGCATTACAGTCTTAAAATTAATAAATGATCAATCATATATTAATTACCCAGTTAAATAGCCATTTAAATGGGTCATTAATCAAAAAAAATATTCACAACTCACCTCTCCAGAGAACAAATAACAAACTTGTACATACCTCTATCAATATGGTATAATATCAAAGTAAAATAACCAGTCAAAAACTGGTTAACTGTGGGAAAAAACAAATAAAAATGTCTCATAAAAACATAAAAAAACTCATCAAACATTGTCTATCCTATACAATAGGTCTTTTTGTGTTTTCTATCATACTCACAACAGTAGTAACAGCAGCTCCAGACAATGAACTCACATATCATGGAAAACTAACAGATACAACACTAGGTACTGCAGTAGCAGACGGAAATTACAACTTCACACTCTCAATATATGACTCAGCAGCAAATGGAACATGTTTATGGACAAATAATAGTTCTGCAACAGGTTGCTCAAGCTTTGCAACAAAATCAGTAACAATAACAAATGGAATATTCTCAACAATTATTGGAGAATCAGGAGTAGATCAACCACTAAACTTAGATTTTAATGATAACTATTATTTAGAAGTAAAAATAGGAACAAATTCTCCAATGTCCCCAAGAAGAAAAATAACTCCAACAGGTTTTGCTCTTAATTCTCATAGATTAGATGGACTCACAGCTGATAACTACATAGACACATCGTCTACAGCGCAAACAAAGGCTGGGGGACTAACACTAGGAGATGATTTCACAGTACATGGAAATGATCTTCATGTTGATGTCTCTACTGGCAGAGTTGGGATTGGGGTAACGGATCCAAATGCAAAATTAGATGTGAGGGGGGATGCTATTTTTAATGAGGATGGTGGTGATAATGATTTTAGAATTGAAGGCGGTACAGTAACCAATCTATTTCATTTAGATGCAAGTGGTGATTCAATTGGTATAGCAATAGCTCCTAATGTTAATACCACTCTAGATATAGGAGAATTATATCCAAGCATCACTACTAATGGCGCAAATTATCGTAAGGTTGTAGATATTATTGCAAATGATTTGTCAATTGCATCAGGTGTAACAGAATCAGGATATAGGATTGGATTAGCTATACAAGGATTTACAGATGATGCAAATTTTCAAGGAACGCTAAATAGTCAGTATGGCATTTGGAGTAGAGTTGGATCAAATACTGCAAACCCAACAGGAACAATCGTAAATTCTTATGGAATTTTTCTTGAAAATCTTGATGGTGGTGCAAATGTGACAAATAAATATGGGTTATATCAAGATAGCACTACTGCAAAAAATTATTTTGGTGGTAATGTAGGAATAAAAACAACATCACCAGTATATCCGCTCGTGGTTAATTCTGGCTTACCAGATCGAGGAAATTGGTTGCAAATTGCTAAATCAAGTGGAACACTAGATGCGTCTGATGGATTGTTTGTTGGAATTTATGGGGATGTTACTGATTGGGGTGGTCTTGCTATACCTGATGATGTAAAGGGACAAGGTTCTATTTGGATGGGTAATGAAAAAGATATCACTTTTTTTACGGAGAATAGTGGTACCGGTACTGCAAGTGAAAAAATGAGAATTACTAATGATGGTGATTTTGGTATAGGCACATCCAGTCCAAATGAAAAACTGCAAGTAGATGGTGCAATCAACATAGGAACAACAGCAAATGCAAATGCAGGAACAATAAGATATTTATCAAATGATTTTGAAGGTTATAATGGAAGTAGCTGGAATTCACTTACATCTGCAGGCGCGTGGGCACAATCAGGGGGTAATGTTTATAGATCAAGTGGCAATGTGGGCATAGGCGTAGCAACTCCAGCAGATTTATTGCATATTAATTCAAGTAGTGGTGATGCAAGCATGATATTTACTACCGATCATTCGGGGATAACAGTATCTGATGGTTTGTATGTAGGTATAACACAAGCAGATGATGTAGGTTGGATATGGAATTATGAAAATGCGCGACTTGCATTTGGTACAAATAATACAGAAAGAATGCAAATAACTGCAACAGGAAATCTCATTCCATCACAAACAACAAATGACTTAGGGTCTACGTTAAATAGGTGGAATGATCTTTATTTAAGTTCAAGCTCACTTCATATTGGCACAAATACAAATGATGGAATATTAAGTTTTGATACAACGAATAGTGAATTTGATTTCGATAAATCACTCGTTGTAGATACAGGTACAAATCTCGCAGAATTATATATTGGAGGGCATGTTAGTTCGGGTAATGCAAGTTTGAAATTATATAGAAATAATACGATTAGTAGCGGTATTGAGTTTACAGGTGATGGGTCAGTCTTAAATGAAAAATTTCAGATTATTGGAAATGATGTTGGAATAGCAACACATAACTTTTTTACGGGTGACCTATTTACGGGGAATGTTGGCATTGGAGAGATAAACCCATCACAAGCTCTTGATGTTATTGGAAATTTAGAAACTTCTGGATATGCTGAGGTAAGTGGAGGGTTGCGACAGAATGGCAATGTGGTTCTTAATGGAACAGATACATGGCTTCGGACAACAGGTGACACTGGTTGGTATAGTGCAACTCATGGTGGTGGATGGCGCATGACAGACTCTACATATATTCGTAACTATGGCAGTAAGCAAGTAATGTTGGACAATCATTTGAGCATAGGTAGTTCAGCAACATCTGGTGCAGATATCTATTTAGCAGATCGGTTAATTGACTGGGACAGCACAGGTTATTATCTAGATCCAAATAGTACTTCACGATTGTATCGAGCAGATTTAAATGATGTACGATCTGATATTTTTTATGATCGTGGCAATACGGCATATTATGTGAATCCAGCAGGAACATCTAGGTTGGATTTTCTCGACATTGATTCCACTGCTTCGGTACCGCTTAGAGTAAAATCTTCGAATGACTCTGGCGCAGGCATGATGATGGATGCTGGTTCAGGGGATAATTCGGCAGCACTTTATGTCTCTTATGATGTAGTAAGAATCTCCAAATATAATAATAATTTTGGTACGTATATTGGAAATAAATTTCAGTTTGATTTGGATACCAATCAAGCATATAAGACAACGAGTGGAACGTGGGCTGCAATGTCAGATGAGAGATTAAAGACAAATATTGTAAATATTAGTGGTGCAGAAGCATTAGAAAAAATTACACAATTGCAAGGCGTTAATTTTGATTGGAGAAACCCAGATCAGCATGGTGGTTATGTGCATGATGCTGGATTTATTGCACAAGATATTGAAGGTGTGTTTCCACAGTGGGTTAGTGAAATTGATGTAGAAGGTGGTGATGCAGAATTAATTAATGGAATGGCAAAGTCAATATATTTACCATTTGAATTTGATGCTTTGATAGTTGAGGCAGTCAAAGAACAAAACCTAACAATTACATCAAATACACTACAAACAGATACAAACATAACAAACCTCAGTCAATTACAAAATTCAGTAGATGAAAATCTTGCAAATATCCAATTGAGTCTCACAGATCTATATGAACACAATAGTGTTCTATCAGGGCAAGTTGATGCAAATACTTTAGCAATAGGGTCTGTATCAGACATAAAAGACAGACTAGAAATATTGGAAGTTGGTTTAGATGTTGTTGCGCATATTGATGAACGGATTCTTACAATTGATCCAGATGCACTAATGTTTATAAGTGATGACACATTACAAAGAACGGTCATAGATGAAGATGGAAACGAAACTTTGCAAGATATTACAGAGCTTACGCTCAATGGCATCATGACAACACAAATATTGAAAGCACAACACATTCAAACAAATACACTTGCAATTAGTGACACAAACACACAAGAAGATGAAGACACGGGAGAAGAAATAAATGCATCATCAATTGGTGCAGCAGAAATTTCTACAGGTGAGACGGAGGTTTCAGTACAAACGACAGCAATCATGGAAGATGGTCATGTATTTGTAACGATGCGTGGTGAAGACGCCGTTGATATAAATCTTACTGTTGTGGACATTACGGATGGTATGTTTCGTGTGAGTATGCCAGAGGTGCAAGCAACTGATGTGAAGTTTGATTGGTTTATTGTTGGTGGAGTAGAATAAAAATTTCAAAAAGAAAAAACTCACTGTTTTTCTTGATATTATATCGAGATAAAACAGTGAGTTTTATAATTACGAGAATGCGATTAGTATGTTGCTAGTATCAGCAACGATCATATCATCAACTGTGGCATGTGCAGATAATTTTGCAATGCGACGACGTAGCTTGCCGACTGTGACATGATACAAGATTTGTTCACCAGGTCTCACTGGATTTTTCCAGCGAATTTTATCGCATCCAGCAAAAAAACCGATATCTGATTGTAATTGTATATCATGTTCTTTTGTAATGAAGTGTAGAAGGATGCCTGCAGTTTGTGCAAGTCCCTCAAGAATGAGTACTCCTGGCATAATGGGATTACCTGGAAAATGACCTTTGAAAAAAGGCTCTCCAATAGACACATTTTTTATGCCGTGGATCCAGCTTTCATTCATTGCGATGTGACCATCTATGATGCGGTCAACAAACAAAAAAGGATAACGGTGTGGAATAATGTTCATAATTTCAAGGGAGTCTAAATGTAGCATGCCAAAACCTCTCTGTAATACTGTTGATTTTTATTTCAACTCTGTGCATTTTTTGTACAGAATCATCGGAAATGCTCATAATTTCTACTACTGGCGCCCATGTGAAAAATTGAATGACGTATGTAGCGCTTACAAGGGACATGTATGCACCAAAAAGTAAGCATATTAGCTTAAATGTGGCGTTACAGATAAATTGCAAAAACGTACAAAAAATATTTGTGTTTGTTTCTGATGCTGTCATAGTTACGCCTCTATTTAGTTATTGTTGGTATATGGATTTGTAAAGTAACTGAAGATATATTTTAACATAAAATATATCTTTTGTAAATAACTGATAAATTATTGTTTTTTTGAGATAGAATAATGTTGCTGGGGTACCTTTTAAGGTACCTTAAAAGGTACCCAAGAAAGAGTGTTGTAATAATTTTACGATGAAAGTTCAAATGAAAGTATCTCTTCGGGTGTCGAAATTGTTGCTGTGTTATTTTTTTCATCTACAGACAAAGTTTGCGTATTTGCAAATTTTTCATGTGTGTATTCATCCAATTTTTCTCCAGTAGATTTTTTTGTTTTGAAAAGTTTGTTGTTTTCTTTATCAAGAATCCACATAAATTTTGTGTCTTCGGTGGTGTAAATAATAAATGCATTTTTGATGTCAGAATTTTGTGAAAAAGATACTTTTTCTCCTTTTCTAAATTTTGTAATTGTACCATTTTTTGCTGTATAAATATCTTCGTCGATTGCCATGGTTGTAGCGTCAGTGAAATCGGCTTTTTCTTTGAGCCAATCATTGCCACTTTCAAATCCATTTTCTGCTCGTGTGTACCTCGTGATCATTGCAGTGTCCATTGCATATAAATATGTCATGTATGTGCTAAGTGATTTGATCTTCGTATGGTCAAATGTCGGGGTGTTCTTTTGTTGGACAAATTTTTTGTCAGTGGGGCTAAAAGTGTATAATTGATCTTTTGTTGTGAGAATAAATAAGAGATCGAGATCATCCATCGGCGTTACAAGTGTGATATCTCCTGCATCTTGTGATAATGAATGATCTTCTTTTTTTGTCCCATCAAAAAGGATAACAGTATTTTTTGTAACACCAATATGTTTATCATTCATTAAAGTTGTTGCAACAGTAGTTGGGTCAGATAGTAATGATGTTGGATCTGAAATTGTATTTTGTGTCACAGGTACTGCAGGTTCTGGTGGTAGAGGTTCTTGTTGGTATTGTTCTGATTCTTCTGGAATTTCCGGCCACTTGTCAGCATCTTCTTCTGATGAACGAGGTATAAATGCAAATGTTAATGGAATAATTACAATTGCAGCGAGTATGCCGAGTGTTGTCCATTTTGTTTGTTTTGTCATGCCGTGCCAAAGTTGTGTTACATGGTGGATGCTTGGTAAAAATGAAGGTTTCTTTTGTGTCGTCGATGTATTTATTGGTGTACTATTTTGGCTTACCTGT
Source organism: Candidatus Moraniibacteriota bacterium (assembly GCA_029938745.1). Taxonomy (GTDB): domain Bacteria; phylum Patescibacteriota; class Minisyncoccia; order Moranbacterales. Next base: position 10,390 of record JAOZUJ010000002.1, on the reverse strand, counting down.
GATGGTGAGGTACGATTTTTATTTTTTATACGTTTTAGTGTCTCAATACAACGCACAGATGTGTTCTTGGTAATGTTTTTAGCTCCTTTGTATGCAGTATATACTGTTACCCTAATTTTCTTTGTTGCACTGCGTGAGGTGAGGTCTTGACGATCCGTGACAACTTCTTCCACATCATCAAATTCATCACTGTTGTAAGTGTCAGGAGTTTCTACAGTTTCTATGGTTGTCATTTTTTCTCCAATATCTTCTGGCGCTTGGTCAAATATTGATGAATCTTTTTTACTTGTATATTGAGTGATTTTTTTTGAAAATGTTTTTTTGTGTTTTTTCGTGGTGTCTTTACATGTATCGAAAAAGTCGGAACACTTTTCTTTCAATGATGACATTGTGGTCTCATCTTTAATAATTTCATCACCACCTTGTATATAAATGTGGCCAGTTGTTTCATCGGTATATTCCTCTGGATTTTCATTGAGAATTTCTTCTATATCAATTTCGTCATCAATTTGAGGAATTATATCTTCATCATCCTTTGGTTCATCAAATGCATCCGCACCAAATATGTTTGACGGAACTTCTGTGGGAGATGTTATTTTGTGTGGTTGAATACCTTCTTTTTGTGAGATATCAATAATAGTTGCTGAGGCGATTTCACATTCATTTGTGAGGACTGTTTGTATAAATTGAATAAAATTTTCTTGTCCAAAACGAACAGCATTTTTTTGTAATTCTTCAAATGGAATAAGGTCAAGTAATTCTTGTGATGTAATAATAATTTTATCATTGGTACAGAGTTCACCACTTGCGATATCGATAAATGTTTTGAGTGGATATTGTGCAGCATCATCAGATGCAAGTCCTTCGCTGATATTTTGTAAGATATTATCACGCAGGAGAAGGACATGTGCATTGCCAGCGACACTAATATGAATTGATGTATCATCTATGACACACACTGCGCCATCAACATGACCAATCCATTCGACATTGCCAACATTAGCAATTTCTTCTAAAACTCGATTAACATGATGTAGTGTTGATTCAAACTTATCTCCTATCGGTTTTTGTATTGGTGAGAAATATTGCTTCTTCACTTCAGAGGCAAGATAGTTGACAATATTTTCTGATGAAGATGTATTGTCACGCACAGCAAAAAATCCAAGTATGGTGCCCAGGTCTCTCTGCGTGAAATTAACGCTACTATAATTAAACTGTTCAATGAACGCTCGATTTTTTGCATTTTTTACAACAAAAACATCGGACACATTTATATCTAATAACGTGTTCTCATTTGTGCAATTTTCCTTTTTTTGTTTCATACGCATTCGTATACTCTCAGTATACAAAGAATTTGCAGTTCATGCAAAGTGTGTAAAAGAATTTGTCCAAAAATAAAGGAAAAACGTGATATAAAAATAATTTTTTTGGTATATATATTTTCAATAATGTGCACGGTCTTGAATTTTGTTTTGTTTGATAGTACACTTAAGATAATGAAGGGAGGAGGTATATAATTTATTGAATTTGTATTATTATGCCGGAAATTTTAGAGAGTTTATTTGGTTCAAAGTCACGCTCCAGACTATTGCGATTTTTTGTGTTAAATCCAGGAAAAGAAATAACGATGAAAGAATTGAAAGTAAAGATGAACATGGATGGAAGACGCATACGTGCTGATATCAATACGCTCTTGCGTATCGAATTTATCAGTCAGACAACGCGCAAGGGTGAAAAATATTTTACGCTTAACGAGACTTTCCCATATTATGCAGAATTACGTAATCTTTTCATTAAGGCAAATACATATCCACAATGTAAAGAATTGAAAAGAATTAATGATGCTGGTAATGTAAAATTAATTCTTGTGAGTGGAATATTTCTCAATTATGATAAATCACGAATTGATATTTTGATCGTATGTGATGATATGAGTCGTACAAAATTAGCAAAGGCAATTGAGGTAATTGAAATAGAAGTTGGTAAGGAAGTGCGATATATGGCAATGACGAGTGATGAGCTGGTGTATCGATTGGATATGATGGATCGTTTCTTGATTGAGGTTTTGAGTTCGCCACATGACATTATTGTGAATAAAGTACCAAAACTTCAAAACTTTATTTTAACTTTACAAAAGTAACTTATTTATCTACAAACAAGCATGTTCATTATTTATATATTTCTTACGGTTCTCATTGTTTTGGCAATTATTAATATTGTGATGATTTCGCGTTCTAGCAAGGATGAACATGAGAGTGAAAAATTAAGTGTAGTGTCTCAACAAATGCAAGACATGGGTAATGCAAATGAAAAAATGCGTTCGTCAGTAGAACAAAATCTTGAACGTATGCATCAATCAGGTCAAAATCAATTTCGTGAGGCACGAGAGGTAATCAATGAGATTTCACAAAAATCAGAACGATTGATTGATCATGTAAATAAACAATTAGGCAATCTTGATAAAACAAATCAACGAATTGTAGATTTTTCACAACAGTTACAAGATCTGCAAGACATTTTGAGAAATCCAAAACAACGCGGTGTATTGGGTGAATTTATTTTGGAGCATGTACTTTCCAATGTCTTGCCACCAGATACATTTCAAATGCAATACGCATTTTCAAACGGGGAGATTGTAGATGCGGTTGTTTTTGCAAAAGATAAAATGATTCCAATTGATTCAAAATTTTCGTTGGAAAATTATGAACGAATTATCAATGCTGGAGAAAATGATAACATTACTGCATTACAAAAAGAATTTCGACAAGACCTGAAAAAACGAATTGATGAAACATCGAAGTATGTTCGCCCAGAAGAAAATACAACAGAATTTGCGTTTATGTTCATTCCGTCAGAAGCGATTTATTATGATCTATTGGTTAATCGAGTTGGAGATGTGAACATGATCGAATACGCATTTCGAGACAAACAAGTCGTAATTGTATCGCCGACATCATTCTTGGCGTATTTGCAAACTGTTTTGCAAGGTTTGCGCGCATTGGAAATTGAAGAAAACGCAAAAGATATCAAAGTACGTGTAGAGCAATTAAACAAACATTGGTTGACATTTGAGACATATATAGGCAAACTAGGTAAAACACTTGGAACAACAGTAAGTCACTTTAATCGTGCATATAGTGAATTAGGAAAGATCGATAAGGATGTAATGCGTATTACCCAAAGGGAAGATCGGCAAATTGAAGTGGAGCAAGTGGATAAACCCTCTCTGACAGAGGAATAAATTATGAATCAACAACACGTACAATATAATACAGAGTTTAGTGATGTAACATTTTGGAAAAATGCAATCGTGCATTGGGTTACGATTGCAATTGTTTTTATCAATATTGGTGTTATTGTGTTATTTGCATTTTATGTACACCCATCAGATTTACCATTGCGATTACAGTACAATGTTTTCTTTGGCACAAGTTTACATGCGCCATGGTGGCAAGCATATTTGTTGCCGTTTATGGGTATGATGTTTTTCTTGATTGATGTGATCATTGGATATATGTTGTATAACGCAAAAGAACGTGTTGGGGCATATATTGTTTTATTAGGAGCGTTATTTGCAAATATCGCATTACTGATTGCCGCACTGAGTATTGTACTCAATAACTTTTCTTTATGAGTGATACATTTAGTTTTCCAAATCCACAAACAAAAGATCCGCGGGAACGACGTGTGCATAGACGTCTCGAAGTGATTCCTGCGATTTTGACGTGGACGACACTTATTGGTATGGTTGTTTTTTCATTTCTTGTACCGATGTGGGTTGCTGTAGCAATTATCGCTTTTGATATTTATTGGATTCATCGTACAGTTTTTATTTCATACTATTCTGTAAAAGCATATAAAAAACTTAAAAGAGGTCAAAAAATAAACTGGCTGGATCGTTGTTCAAAGGTGGGGGAGTCAGAAGAATATGCACAGGAGATTGCAAAAAATATTGTAGACATGAAAGACATGTTGCGGAACATGCGGGGATATCATGAAAAAAAAATACTTAAAAAAGAAATTACCCAGAGTAGCAAGTTATTGCAAAAAATGCACCAATTAAATTCAGAAGACATAATGGATTGGCATGATGTGATTCATGTTGTGATGTTACCGACCGCAACAGAAGGAGCTGCAAATATTGATCCTGCGCTTGCATCAATTGCACAGAGCAGTTATCCAAATCATAGGATTATCATATTATTAGCAACAGAATCACGAGAGGACAAAGAAAAACGAGAAGAGAAGGTAAAATTTTTAACCGAGAAATATGATGGGGTATTTCGTGATTTTTTAGTTACGGCACATGAAGTTGCTGACGGTGAGATGAAGTGTAAGGCATCAAACGCAACATATGCTGCAAAAAAGTTGCGTAGTTATCTTGATGAGCATGACATTGATTATGAGCGTGTTATATTTTCTAATTTTGATTGTGAGAGTGTTGTGCACCCACAATATTTTGCTGCACTTACATACGAATATATTATTGAGCCACAACGATTGCAAAGAGCATATCAACCAATTCCTCTGTATCATAATAATTTATGGGACACAAACGCATTTGTTCGTGTAATTGTAACAAGCTCATCATTTTGGCACATGTTTCAAAGCACACGTAAGGAAATGGTGACATTTTCATCACATTCAGAACCATTCAAAACACTTGTCGATGTGGATTATTGGCCAGTGAATATGATCAGTGAGGATTCTATTATTTATTGGAAGGGGTACAGTTATTATCATGGAGAATATTCTGTAAAGCCAATTTATTTACCAATATCAATGGATGCTGTTTTATCTGACACATATTTAGGTACGATCAAAAACCAATATAAACAAAAAAGGCGGTGGGCGTATGGAATAGAAAATTTTCCCATTATCATGCGTGCAACTTGGCCAGATAAAAAAATTGCATTTACGGAAAAATTCAAAAACGCTTTTGAGATGTTAGAAGGACATCATTCATGGGCAACTGCACCATTTATTCTTGCAATTCTTGGTTGGTTGCCACTTATTTTTGGTGGCGATGAGTTCAATCAAAGCACGGTTGCGCATATTTTACCTTTTGTGACGCGATTTTTAATGTTGCTTGCAATGACTGGATTGGCAATTTCCATTTCACTTTCTATGTTCTTATTGCCAAAGCGTCCAGCGAGGTATTCACGTAGTAGATATATTCATATGGTATTGCAATGGTTGCTTGTGCCAATTATTGCACCATTTCTTGGTGCAACTCCGGCAATTGATTCACAAACACGTATTTTATTCAAAAAATATTTTACAGAATTTTGGGTAACAGATAAAACGATTAAACACAAGAAATGATCGCATCAATTCTATTTTATGGTCAACCTTTTCTCATCGGATTTGGTGTGGCGAGTGTTTTATGTCTTTTGTTTATATTTCTTTTTCGTATTGCTCCACTACGTAATAATAGAGTGGGTGCGAGGCATATTCATAAAAAAAATATTTCACGTTTTGGAGGACTTGCAATTATTACGGCATTTATTTTGTCATTACTCTGGAACGAGTATCTTTTTTTTGATCATATTGTGTGGGCGATGATCGTTGGAGGATTGCTGATACTGCTTTTTGGTATTATTGATGATCTTAAGCCACTTAGTTGGCAGACACAAATTTTTTCACAGGTTTCGATCATACTCGTTGTATTTATCATAGGTGTGCGAACAGAATTTATCACAAACCCATTTGGTGGTGTCGTGTGGCTTGTGCATGATAACATGTTGATATTTAGTTTGTTATTTATGCTTGTATGGATGCTCGTTATCATGAATGCAATTAATTGGTGTGATGGGATAGACGGTCTTGCAGGAGGTGTTGTTGTTATTGCTGCATTGACATTATTCATTATTTCTTTGCAACCACATGTTATGCAACCGCCAATTGCTATTATGGCGATTATCTTAGTTGGAAGTGTTGCAGGATTTTTGATTTTCAATTTACCACCAGCAAAGATCTTTGCTGGTTCAAGTGGTGCTTTTTTTATGGGTTATGCACTTTCTCTGATGGCGATTGCTGCTGGTGCAAAAATTGGTACCGCACTTCTTGTGCTTTCTGTGCCTCTTGTAGATGCACTATGGGTTGTATGGCACCGTGCACGAAGTGGCAAATCAATTTTTCATGGCGACAAAGAACATCTCCATCATCGATTATTAGATCGCGGATGGAGTGTGTGGCAGATCTTATTTTTATATTATGGCGTAACGATACTCAGTGCAATTATTGCAGTGACAACACAAACAACAAGTAAAGTAATTGCACTTATTATTTTTTGTAGCATGATCGTATTATTTTTTATTGCATTGTCATATGACGGGAAGAAAAAATTATTTTCATAAAAAATATTTGTATTTCAGTATTATATTTATAGTTGTCATTATAAGTATGATTTTTGTTGTGTACAAACAAAAAAGTGCTGTTATTAATGAGCAAGATGGTGATGTTGATACTGCCAACATACCAGGACAACAACAAAAAAGTATTGTTATTAATGGACAAACTATCTATGTTACTATTGCTGACACAACAGAGCAACGACAACAAGGACTGAGTGGACAAAAAGCATTGTGTGAAAAATGTGGCATGCTTTTTATTTTTGATACAGCAGATAACTATACATTTTGGATGAAGGATATGAACTTTGATATTGATATTGTTTGGATACGAGATGATGTGGTTGTTGATATTTCAGAACGTGTGTCATATAAAACACCAGAAAAAATTGTTTGGACAATAGAATCAGTTGATAAAGTTTTAGAGTTGCCAGCAGGAGGTGTAGATAAATTTGGCATTATTGTAGGTAATGGTGTACACTATTAGATACAAATATTTGAATATTATATCATTATGGTATAATATTATATAAATAATTAAGTAAGAATAAATATATAATTTATACACTATGGATGAAATGACACGTAATGCACGGACACAACAAGGAGCACAAGGAAATCAAGTTCCTGTTGGACAACCACAAAACCAGAATATGCGTGGAGGCATGCCAAATAATAGGTATCACACGGGGGCGCAACCACAACAAAATACTAGAACAAGTAGCACTGGACAAATAAATAATCAGGCGCAACCACCACAACAAAAGAAGCCAAAAAATAAAGCGACGCCAATACGATCAGAAAAAACAGTATCAATTTTAGATAAAATTGTGACTGTGTGTATTTTTATGTTGTTTTTTGGACTGCCGTTGTTTTTCTTGAATATGACATATCAGGGTATTTCATTTGAAAAGCAATACTATTTTTATTTTTGGGTATTTATTGGAGTGATTGCATGGGCAACACGCGGAATTTTAGGTGGTAAAATTGAAATTCGGAGAACGTCACTTGATATCCCGCTTGGAATTTTTTGGGTTGTATATCTCTTAGCAACGATTTTCTCTGTTGATAAGTATCATAGTTTCTTTGGTTTCTTTGGCAATCCTGTCAATGGATTGATGAGCATCACAGCACTAATTTTGGCATATTACCTGATTGTGTCGTATGTATCAAAAAAACGAGTAATGATGTTATGGTGGGCAGTTGTTACGAGTGGTGGTATCGTTGTTGTATGGTCATTTTTGACAACGATGCGTTTTGTACCACAGGAAATATTGCAATATATCTCACCAAGTTTAACGGGTTCATTTACATCACTCGCAGCATTTCTTTCAATGATGTTGCCGATGTTCATTATTTCTCTTTCTCTGTTAGACACGAAGGAAGGTAAAAGTATAAAATCAAAGATATTAACAGGCGTATTATTTATTCTTACAATTCTCAATACAATTGCACTATCTGTTTTATTTGGGTATGTTCGATGGTATGTTGTTTTGGCTGCGGTTGCACTTATTTTAGTATTTTCAATTAGTGGATACATTAAAGTTGCACAAAAAACATCTGCAATTTCAATTGTTGTATTTTTACTTCTTGTCGGATTTTTGATCTATGGACAACCGTTGTTTACTCGTACAGCCATACAACCAGAGGCGTCATTAAAATTTGGTCTTTCTTTGGATGTTGCAAAAAATGCGATTAAAAGTAAGCCGATACTTGGTAGTGGGCCAGGGACATATGGATATAACTTTTCTTTGCATCGTCCAAAAGAATTAAATATGAGTGGTCAGTATGATATTCGTTTCTATTCCGATCGAGGTGTTTTATTGGAAAGCATTTCAACGACTGGTATTTTAGGAGTTATTGCGCTTTTCATTATCTTTTTGACATATATTAGTACAGTTGTGCATGCATTTGCACGTTCAGAAGATGATCAATCAAAAGTAATTTCATTGGGATTGTTTTTGACATCGCTTATGGCAATGATCTATGGAATGTTCTGGGCAGTGGATGGGATGATCGTGCTTTATGGTGTTTTACTAGCGGCGATGTCGATTGGCTTATTGCGTGAAAGTCTTCCAGAGGGAGATGACACTAAACTTGTATTATCAATGTCATCGACACCACAAAATGCACTTTCATTTGCATTTCTCGCTATTTTGGTTGCGGTTGGTGTGATTTTCGGATTCGTGACTTTGGGCAAAATGTTTGTTGCAGATATGCACGCAGGCAGTGCACTTAAGGCACGTGTGCAAAATAATTTTGAACAATCATCAGAGAAGTTCATGCAAGCAGTAAATTTGAATGGACAAGAGGGGCGATATTTTACAATTATTAGTCAATATGCACTGGACTTGGCAAATATGGAATTGGCAAAGGGTAATGAAAATGCAAATAGTGAAAAAGTTGCAAGCTTTGTCAATAGTGCAACAGGTGCTGCAACAGCTGGACGTGAATTGATGCCAAATGATGTTTTGGCAAATGAAACAGCTGGATTTATCTATGAAAATAGTGGAGGGTATGTCAATGGCGCGCTAACGCAGGCAATGGCATCATATGAACGTGCAAGGGAGCTTGAGCCACAAAATCCATACCTTGATATTGCAGTTGGAAAATTAAAATTAATGGAAGCACAATCAAAAGGTGAAGATGCAACAGAAGAAAAGACAGCACTTATCAATGAGGCAAAAACATTATTTGAATCAGCAAAAGAAAAAACAACATTTGATTATGGTGAGCAAGAGATGAGCGTATTTGCACCAGCATATTATTATATTGCAATTACTGAGGAAGCGCTTGGTAACACTGATGCAGCAATTGAGGCAATGACAACAGCATTGCAAGTTGCGCAATATGATGGAAGTTTATCTGGACAACAGTTGCTTTCACGTCAAATTAATTATGGATTTAATCTTGCACGTTTATTGCAGGTTCGTGGAACAGATGAGGACAATAAAAATGCAGAGGAATTACTATTGCAGATTATTGGTGTAAATGATCAAGAAGTTAATTCTCATTTGAATCTTGGACTTTTATATGAACGAACTGGTAGGCGAGATGAGGCAGTTGCTGAGTACAAAAAAATATTGGCAATGCTACCAGAAGAAGATGAAAAAGCACGTGAAAATATTCAGGGACTTATTGATACTGTGGAGCAAGGCGGTAGTAATGTTGATGCAAGTCAGCAGGGTGAAGTAAATGATGGTATGGATACTGCAGAAAAAGAATCAGAAGACGTGGATGGTGAAGAGGAGGCTCAAAAAGTATCTGTATTGGTGATTAGTGGTAAAAATAGTGAATCAGAGGCCACACAAGGACAGCAATTATTAGAGCAAGGAGGTTATGATGTTGCGGAGCCACGTAATGAAGATGTGGAACACAAAGGTGTTGTTGTGATGTATAGTGGAGACACTGATCGTAATGAAGTGCGTAATATCGAAAAAGTTCTGCGTGCACAATTTAGTAATGTGACATCTGAGCGGGATGATGAGGAAACGGCAACATATAATCATGGCATTGTGGTTGTTGTAGGCTCTGATGAGGCTGTTCAAGAAGATGAAGAAGCGACGGCACCACCAGAAGAAGTGGCACCACCAGAAGAAGAATAGTATTTTATTCTCAAAAATATTATGTAATCAAAGCAACAAGTCTGCAAAATGGGCTTGTTGTTTTATATTGACTAAAAGCAATTTTTTCTATATACTTTATTATGTCGTGCGCCGTTAGCTCAGTTGGTAGAGCAGTTGGCTCTTAACCAAACGGTCGGGGGTTCAAATCCCTCACGGCGCACAAAAGTGCCTCGGTAGCTCAGCGGATTAGAGCAGCGGGTTTCTATCCCGTTGGTCGGGGGTTCGAATCCCTCCCGGGGTACAATGTTAAAAGAAAACATTAAAAAAGTATATCTTTATCAAGTATACGCGTGTGAATGTGAACACTTGAATTTAAGATAATATTTTGTTACACTACAGAAGTCTTATTTTTACGTGGCGACTATAGTTCAACGGTTAGAACATCGGTTTGTGGTACCGAGGATTCGGGTT
>JAOZUJ010000191.1 GCA_029938745.1 Candidatus Moraniibacteriota bacterium | reverse complement strand
CAATCCTTACAGTAACTATATGCGTAGTCAGTATAATAATATTTATCGTTATCGATATGCAATTTTATACTAACTGCATCTCCCGTATTATCAGGAGTTTCTGGCTCATTGAACATATCAGCATCACCATTATCTTTTCCTACACGAATCCAATAAGATTCTGCATTATTAATCCCAGGAAAATTCAGCGTTACGTCATAATCTCCATCATCACGCTTATCACATTTTGTGACACTTGGTTTTGTACTTGGGTCAACTAAATTCATATTTGTATCAATCGTTAGATCAACATCATTATCAGGTGCTGTTGTGTGCTCTTGTTTTGATGTAGCAATATCATCGCCCTTTCTCTGCAACACTGCACGCACATCATATTCTATTCCTGCTTTTGCATTAGAATACACCCATTTTTTGCTACTCTCTGCTGGAAAGCTATCTACTTCAGTAAACCCCCCTGATCCATCCTCACGTACCTGTACTGATATTGTACTATCGCTCTTATAACTACCGTGCAATTTCACCAATCCACTGAGCGTTTCTGTGACAGGCTCTGTACTTGCACTTGACTGTAATCCTAGTGCAACATTAGCCTGTGGTACAACTGCGTCCAAAATATTTGACGTACCGATATAATCACCTGATGCCGTATATAATTCTGCTTTCACGCGATAATCAACTTGTGCGAGCGCCCCATCCCACTTCCAACTGTTTGTTGTATTTGCTGGCTGATTATTTAATACACGTGTAAATTTTGGATCATCTACTTCTTCTGCGCCAAGATCAGATTCATCTCGTGCCGGTGCTGTCCAGATTCCATAAAATGCACCATCTGGAATATATCCCGAAATTGCGAGTGTCCCAGCAATCTCTTTGTTTTGTGACGATTGCACGCTTTTCTTTGGTAATTCTGTCCATGTAACTGTCAGTACCATAGCAACATTACTTGCTGGTGCTGTAACTGTTACGATATCTGATTTTGTAATTTCCTCTCCATCAATCATGAGTGTTGCTTGCACATCGTATGACACGCCTTCATCTAAATCCTCGATCATCCATTCTCCGCCATTGTCAAAGGACGGTGTGATTGACATCGTTGCTGGTGTAAAAATATCACCCGTGTTGTGTTTACGAATGG
>JAOZUJ010000084.1:842-4069 GCA_029938745.1 Candidatus Moraniibacteriota bacterium | reverse complement strand
TTATTTGCACGATTACAGATTTTCCATTTGCCTTGTTTGTTACTTTCACATAAGAACCTTTTGGCAACCATGGGTTAGCTGCACTAAGTGTACCAGTATGTGCATACCAAGAGCATGCACCACCATGTTTTTTGCCCAATTTTACTTTTGTGCCTTGTACAACAACTTCATCAACAGCTTCCTTTGTTATTCTTTCTTCCTCCATTTTCCTATCAACTTCTTCTCCATCATGATATGCAACTTTATAAACGAGTTCCTTTGATCCATTCTCTCCTTCTTGCTCTGTATACTTTTTCAAAAAATTGACATCATCATCTTTTTTCAACACTGTTTCAAATGGAATTTTTTTTGTCACTAATTCTTCCTTAAATTCTACTCGTGTTATTTCAGCCTCGATATCATCGCTAATCATAGTCTCACCATTTGGTACAACAATATCATTTTCATCAAGTTCAACACTGTTTACATCCAACACATATGCAATTTTATCTCCAAAAGTTTCAAATACCTGCTCTTCTCCATCAACTTTCACTGTTAATTTTTTTTCTCTATTTATAAAAATTTTATCCCCTGCAAACACTTCCTGGTCTCTATCAGGAAACACTCTATCTCCTTCTGATAGATCATCACTATATTCATCTAGTACATTTTGTACGTTTTCAGCTTTAACATCATATAAATATGAAATTTTTCCATCATCCACAACTTCTATATTTTCAATATGGTCAACACGTGCAAACACATGAGAATCTTTTTGAAAAAACAAAGCAACCATCACAATCACAAAAACTGCCATACTAAAATAAATATATTTTCGTCTTTTTTTTCTCTTAACCCTCTTGTGCATATAAAATCACAATTGAACACCCTCTTGGATAATCATTATACTATCAATATACATCATTAGCAACCACTATTTAAACCTGGAATTTAAATATATATTACAAGAAAGAAACCATAGCATTCATTTTAATAGAAAAATGAAATACCAAAAATAAAAGCACTCCACATAAGATGAAGTGCTCAGAAACTTTAACGAATAACATTCTATTCAAAAAGTTTATTTATATCAACTCCTGCTTCCTCTAATTCGAAGCGTTGTACAAACACTGGAAAATATTCATCTGCCCCATGAATCACACTGTCGCTAGTATCATAAGGCACTTTTCCTTTTCGTTTTATTTTCCAGACAAGTCCCTTATAGCTCTCCAAATTATCATTTGATAAAAAAACTTCACCTTCTTGTAATTCTGGATGATTTCCCTTATTATAAGGCATTTTTTCTCCTCAATTAGATTTATTTAAATGAAAATGAATACTATTTACTATCATATGAGTGTACCAGAAAAATATACAATGTCCAGTCAAACATCCGCTATACTAAAACGTTATTCAAAAAAGAAACTACATGAACATACCATGGTATGTTCAATGATTAATGTTTGGTGTCATATTAATTTATAAGGAAATATTTTTGCATTATTTACACCTTCGGTCGATATTGCAATGCTTCTGCGATGTGGTTTTTTGTAATCTCGCTATCACCTTCCAAGTCAGCAATCGTACGAGCTAGCTTGATCATTCGATAATATGCCCGCGCACTCAAATCTAATTTTTCTGCTGCATTTTTGAGCAAATCTTTTGATTCTTTATCTAAAATACAGTATTTTTTTATATCAACTTGATTCATTTCTGCATTGATCTTTCCAGAATTTTCAAATCTCACTATCTGTTGCTCTCGAGCTTTCTCTACACGCTCTCGCACTACATCACTTTCTTCTGCGAGATCATCATTGTCCAGTTTATTTACATGAATCCGTGGCACATCTATATGCATATCGATTCTATCGAGTATTGGACCTGAAATTTTCTGCGTATACCGTACAACTTGTGCAGGCGTGCATGTACACTCTCTATTGTTATCAGTCGCAAAACCACATGGACATGGATTCATCGCTGCAATCAGTGTGAAATTTGCCGGAAATGTTGCAGATGCTTGCGCTCTTGCAATTGTAACCGTACCATCTTCAAGTGGTTGTCGCAGATTTTCCAATACAACTCGTGGAAACTCTGCAAACTCGTCCAAAAATAACACACCTCTGTGCGCAAGCGTAATCTCTCCTGGTTTTGGATTTGAGCCACCACCGATAAGTGAGACCGCTGACGAGCTATGATGCGGGCATCGGAATTGTCTGGTGTGTATTATTTGTTCATTGTATGGCAACTGTCCAGCAACAGAATAGATCTTTGTAATATCTAAAACTTCTTTTTTGGTCAGTGGTGGTAAAATTGTCACAAATGTTTTAGCTAAAAGAGTCTTCCCTGACCCAGGTGGTCCATGAAAAATGATATTATGTCCTCCCGCAGCGGCAATTTCAAGTGCACGCTTTGCATGTTCATGTCCTTTTATATATTTAAAATCAAGACTACTAGGAAAATTTATCTCTTTTGCATCTAGTTCTTTATGTTTAATTGGTGTTAAAACTTCCTGTCCGCTCAAATGTAAGACTAATGACCGCAAATCTTCTACACCGATAATATCAATATCATCAACAATTGCAGCTTCACTGATATTTTGCTTTGGCACATAAATTTCTTTAACACCTGATTCCCGTGCAAAAAGCACAATTGATAATATTCCATTAATTCCTCGAATATCACCATTAAGCGCTAACTCTCCTACAAACAATTTATCACTTGCATCAAAAGTTAATTGACCAGTCGCAACCAAAAACCCAGCAGCAATCGGCACATCATAAATAGGACTTGATTTTTGCAGATCAGCGGGCGCAAGATTCACTGTGATGCGACCACACTGGTGTGGCGGTTTAAATCCACTGTTTTTCAATGCACTCGACACGCGATCACGCGACTCTTTGACAGAAATATCAGGAAGTCCAACAATCGTAACAGCATGAAGTCCACTTGAGAGAACATCCACCTCAACCTCAACAGTAGCTCCAGAAAGTCCAGTAATAGCAGACGATAAAATTTTTGACGGCATAATATAAATATTTAAAACCAATTATTTGTATAGTTTATCATAATACTGACAAAGCCCGTGAAAGTCAAAGAATAACAACCAAATTACCAAACCTAGCAGCCTAATCACTACTCAATTGTTACTTATTTTTCTCAAAAAAACTCTGCCATAAGATAAGTGCCGCTCCAACAGTAATAAAAGCATCTGCAATTTGTGCTTCAGTATTAAATCCACTTATTGTAAA
>JAOZUJ010000084.1:0-832 GCA_029938745.1 Candidatus Moraniibacteriota bacterium | reverse complement strand
ACTCAAAAAAGTTCTGCCATAAAATTAGCACTGCCCCGACAGTAATAAAAGCATCAGCAATATTGAATGATGAAATGTTTAAAAATGGAATATAATCAACTACACAACCATAATACAATCGATCAACTATATTACTAATTCCCCCAGATAAAATTAAAATAAGTGGTAACTGCTTTATAAAAGACGCTTCTAACTTTTGTATCCAAAAATAGATCACAATGGCCATAATAGCACCCCACAAGATCACAAAAACAAGTGACGGTAACATAATACCCATCGCAATGCCATAGTTACATGAACTCTCTATTGTTTGTGACTGCAAGACAAGCCATTTTACATACTGATCAATTGCAATAAGCACACCCATCAAAAAAATCCCACACAATACGGCATGAGATTTTTTTGTGCTACAAAGAGACAACATTATGATTTTGTAATATTTGTACGTGCTGCTGGATATGCTTGCAAACGATTGATATCAATATCTTCACCTGTATTCTCATCTGCGCCATATGTTCCCTCATCCATTTTTTTTAGTGCATCCAGCACATCTTTGAGCTGTGTTTCCAATGAATCTTCCAATGCAATTTTATCCGTGTATTCTTCTACTTCTGTAGCATTTTCATCACGTCTATTACCTATATCATCAGGAAAATTAGTTTTATACTCTCCCTCAGATGTCTTTTTTGCAAAACGCCCAAGCTCACCCTCAAGCTGTGCTTTTTCTTCCATAAGCTTAACTTTCAATTCTTCTTGTGTTTTTTGATCAATAGCCATAATTTAGTATGTTAGTAATTAATATTTTAATATATTCAGTGTACCAAATCAATAC
>JAOZUJ010000190.1 GCA_029938745.1 Candidatus Moraniibacteriota bacterium | reverse complement strand
ATTGATCTCCACCGTACCCTTAACACTTCCATCTGTGTTTAAAAAATGAATATGAACTGTACCTCTTTCTGCTCCTCCAGCATCATCATTTGCTGCTCCTACTGCAATATCTTCTATGCCATCATTATCTAGATCTCCTAATCCTGTTACTGATGTGCCATAATAGTCAGAGGTTGTTAACGTTGGACCATTTGCTGTGCCAGAAGCAATCTTTGCTGTACCTTTTACTGAACCATTTGTGTTTAAGAAATGAATAAATACTGCACCTCTGTAACTTCCACCGGTCATGTCACTGCGTGCACCAACAGCAATATCTTGTACACCATCATTATCAAGGTCTCCAATGTTTGCAATAGAATAACCATATTGACCACCATTAGTAAGTGATGGACCATTTGGAGTTCCGTTTGTGATTGTTGCAATATCGAGGATATTTGCATCTTGATCTAAAAAGTGAATATATATTGCACCATACGTGTATGATGAACCTGCAATAATATCTGGTGTTCCATTACCATCAAGATCACCGATAGATGCAAGAGATTGACCGAAGTAACGACTCGATCCTGAACCATTTACTGTTGCTCCTGTGATTTTTTTTGTTTCTTTTACTGATCCATCTGCGTTCATGAGATGAATATGTATTGCTGATCCAGTAGAGATATTTGTTCCAACTACCATATCATCCACTCCATCACCATCAAAGTCTCCAATGCCTGTTACGTCTGCTCCATACTGATTACTATTTACGAGAACTGGACCATTTGTTGTACTTGAATTGATCTCTACAGTCTCTCTTACTATTGCATTTGTATTCTGACTTGGTGCAAATCCAATATTGTTTCCTGTGCTGTTGCCACTGAGTGTGAATGAAAGATTTGCGATTGGCGTTGTCATATTTCCTGGAGTTGCTTCTGTAAGAGCATCATCAATTTGAATGATGTAATCATCGTTACCATATGTTGTTTCTAAAGTATAGTTTCCACTGCTGTTTGTATGTGTTGCATGTATTGCAGTATCTCCTGCTGAAATTGTTTGATCTGAATCATTGTCTTGCCACAGACGTACTGTGACATTTTCAATATCTGTTTCTCCTGTGTCTTTTGAGTTATTGCTGTTTGTGTCACGGTAGATGTTTCCTTGGATTGTTTGGGTTG
>JAOZUJ010000083.1 GCA_029938745.1 Candidatus Moraniibacteriota bacterium | reverse complement strand
AAGAACGAGAAAATGTATCAGTGAAATTTTAATTTTAGAAACAGGTGTATTGAGATATGGCAACATTGTATACACATCAATCAAAAAATATTGTAAAAACGTGGTTACTTATGACTGCGTTTTTTGGCCTTATGATTGCAATTGGATTTATTGTATCCATCATATTTGATAATGGTGCAATTTTGATTTTTGTATCATTATTTGCGATTGGTACGAGTGTGTGGTCGTATTGGTTTTCTGACAAAATGGTACTCAAGATGACAAAAGCAAAAGAGGTGTCCCGTGAAAATTTGAAAGATCTGTATGAAATTGTGGATAACCTTGCAATTACAGCAGGATTACCAACGCCAAAGATCTATGTGATCGATGATATGGCGCTCAATGCTTTTGCGACAGGACGTAATCCAGAGCATGGTGTAATTGTATTCACGCGTGGATTATTGGAGAGATTAAATGAAGAGGAAATCAGAGGCGTTGCTGCGCATGAAATGTCACATATTGGAAATAGGGATATTTTGGTTGGGACGATTGCTGTTATTTTTACAAGTATTATTGCAATCGCATCACGGTTTATGTTTTTTTCAGGAGGCTCTAATAATCGTGGTGGTATATTTGGCTTAGTGATTGGTTTGTTGCTACTTATTATTGCACCACTCATCGCAACAATGTTAAAATTGGCAATATCACGGAAAAGAGAGTTCCTCGCAGATGCGTCAGGTGCAATGTTAACGAGGTACCCAGAGGGACTTGCATCAGCACTAGAAAAAATTAGTTCTGATGATCGACCAGTGCAAACAGCAAGTGATACAACGGCACATCTGTTTATTGCAAATCCACTCAAACAAAAAAAGATGAAAAAATGGTTCATGACACATCCACCAGTAGAAGAAAGGATTGCGAGGCTGAGGGGCAGTTTAGAATAATTTCGAATTGTTTGAAAATTAATTATGATGTGGAAAGCGCCAAAAAATTCAGATAAATATTATTGGACCAGTCACGCAAAATCAAAAATGCGTCACTATGGTTTGAGTGCACAAAGAATAACGCGTGTGATCAGGGCGCCAATCCGTACACAAGAGGGTATAGCAGGAAATACGATTGCAGTTGTGCAACCACAATCGACACGACGTGGAGAAAATGGCGAAAAAACATGGACAAATGAGATTTGGGTCATGTATCAAATTAAAGCAAAAAAAACTAACAATAAAAACAGTGCAGTAATAGATGATAAAATGGCAACATTTTTAGGAAATACAATACAAGGACAAAAACAAATTATGATCATTAGTGCATGGCGATATCCAGGTAAGACGGAGTCAGGAGAGGGATTGCCAGATGAAATACTGGATGAGATTGCAGAAGTTGTATAACACTGATATACTTATAAGCAAGTAAAAGATATTTTATCAATAAATAGAAAGGTAGGTGACAAACATGGAAGAACAACAAAATGAACAACAAGGACAAGAACAGGCACAGCAACAACAAACAGAAGCTCCACAGCCAGAAAAAGATACAGTATTGCAAGCTGATCCTGCTGATGTTGAGAAAAATAAAACAATGGCTATTTTGGCGTATTTTATTTTCTTTTTGCCATTAGTTACTGATGCAAAAAATTCTCCGTTTGCAAAATTTCATGCAAATCAAAGCCTTATTTTGTTATTAGGATTCTTTATATTAATGTTTATTAATGTAATTCCATTCCTGGGGCAATTACTATGGTTCGTTGGTTCAATCGCATTATTTGTTTTCTGGATTATGGGACTCATGAATGCAGTGAATGGAAAAATGAAAGAATTGCCACTAATTGGCGGAATTCACATGCTAGATAAATAATATATATACGTATTATTTTTTAAACAAGCTACTTTTTGGAGTAGCTTGTTTTGTTTTTGTGCTATACTTAGATAGTAAGACATAGGTCACTGAAGAATTAAAATTTTATGTCATCTCGAGCGTAACGTAGTGGAGCCGAGAGATCTCAAATTTATAAGAATATAGTAAAACTGGTAGTTTAGAGATTTCTCCATTTTGCATTCGCTACAGTCGAAATGACAAAGTTTTAATTTCTCAATGGTTTCAAGATAAATATATAAAATAAAAATCCTCCGTCGCTCTAAAAGAGCTATGGCGGACAACGAAAAATGAAAAAAGATATAATGACAAAACATACAAAAATTGTAGCAACAATTGGACCAGCGTCTGAATCTGTAGAAGTATTGGAGGAAATGATGCGTGCAGGACTCAATATGGCACGGTTTAATTTTTCTCATGGTGAATATGAATGGGATGAACGTGTAATAAAAAATGTACGCACTGCTGCAAAAAATGTTGGAGTGCCTATGGCAATTCTTGCTGACTTGCAGGGACCAAGAGTTCGTACGCACATGGAAAAAGAATTAGAAATTGAGCATGGAGAAATTGTGCGCATTTTTGACATTTCAACTAATGAAAAAGAAATAAAAAAAATGGCGGAAGATTCAAAAGTGATTGTATTGGATTGTCCAGAAATTATTGCGCAACTTGTTGTAGGGAATGATATTTTGATTGAGGACGGTCTCATGAAAATTAAAGTCGTAGATACTGCTAAAAATTATGTTATTGGAGATGTTGTCGATGGTGGCACAATTAAAAATCATAAAGGGGTTAATATTCCAGATGCACGCATACCACTACCGACAGTGACAAAAAAAGACTATGATGACCTTGCTTTCGCGCTTTCTCAAAGTGTTGATTTTATCGCAATGAGCTTTGTGCGTAACGGGCAAGATATTGTTGATTTACGTAAACATATTCGTAAAATTATTGGTGAAGATGAGACAATGCCACGTATTATTTCAAAAATTGAATGCAAAGAAGCTCTTAATAATTTAGAAAGAATTCTTGGAGCGACGGATGCAGTGATGATTGCGCGTGGTGACCTTGGTATTGAAGCAGATCCTGCTCGTATCACAATTTTGGAAAAAGATATTTTGAAAAAATCAATTCGTCATTTACGACCAGTAATTGTGGCAACTCAGATGCTTGCAAGCATGGAACACAATGCACGCCCAACACGCGCAGAGGTAGCAGATGTGACAAATGCAGTTGCAGATCATACAGATGCTGTAATGTTGTCCGGTGAATCAAGTATGGGGAAATATCCAGTAGAAGCGGTGCGAACTATGGCACAAATTGCAACAGAAACAGAAATATCTCCGTATGATGATGTGTATGAAGCAATGCCACTGAACTTTTCATCAGAAGAAGTAAAGATTGCACATGCCACACATGATTTTTCTCGTGAATTAAGTGCAGAAGCAATTGTTATTTTTTCAGAGAGTGGATATACTGCACGGCTATTATCACATTTTCGACCAGACCAGGTCATTCTCGTTGCAACAAATAACCAAAAAACATATAATCAATTAGCATTGGCGTGGGGTGTATATTCATTTTTGTTTGCAGGAGAAAAAAGTAGGCAAGAATGTGTGCAACAAGCAATTGATAATGCACGAGATAAAGGATTGCTACATGCACAAGATCTCGTCATCACGGTACTTGGTTCAACAAAAGCAGGTAAAAAGCTTGAACTTACAGGCACACGTGTTGTGTAGATAAAAATACTTGTTAAATATGAAATGGTTGTGTATCTTTAAAGATATCTTTAAAGATACACATTTAGTTTAGTAGAAAAATAGGTTGCATAGTAAAACAATGGAAAGATGGCCGAGTGGTCAAGGATAAATACAGCGCGCACGCTGCGCCGGATTTTATCACAAAAGTAATCAAAATAAAAAAAACTAGAGTAACATCATATAAAGGAAAGGTGGCCGAGTGGTTTAAGGCGCACGCTTGGAAAGCGTGTTGAGGGCAACCTCACGCAGGTTCGAATCCTGTCCTTTCCGCAAAATTTAATTGGAGAGGTGCCAGAGTGGTCGAATGGGCCGGTTTCGAAAACCGTTGTCTCGTTTATAACGGGACCCAGGGTTCGAATCCCTGTCTCTCCGCCGTCGCCCGCCATAGCTCGATAGAGCGACGGCGGGAAGTATAAAAACTATCAAAATTTGATGGTTTTTATTATTTACAAAATTACATAATTAATTATGTGATTCTTTTATTTCAAC
>JAOZUJ010000082.1 GCA_029938745.1 Candidatus Moraniibacteriota bacterium | reverse complement strand
CATATTTAGATAACACAGATACACAAACTTTATCATTCTCAAATCCAAACATCTCAATAACAGGAGGAAATAGTATAGACATAAGTGGTATAGATACAGATACAACATACACGGCAAGTGGAACACTACTAGACTTATCAGGAACAGCTTTTTCAGTGAATGAGGGAACATTACTAAATACAAATCTTTGTAGATATGATGCAGGGGTAGGTTTAGTGTGTAATATAGGAAACAATTCTTCAAATTGGAATATGACCTACGGTGTAGTCAGTGCTAATAGTGGTGATTGGGATACAGCTTATGGATGGGGCAATCATGCAGCTGCAGGATATCTCACAGATGCACCATCTGATGGCAATACGTATGGGAGAAATAATGGAGCATGGAGTCAATTAACATTAGGCTCTACAACATTTTTAGGACTTACAGATACAATGAACTTATACACAGCAGGAAGTGTATTATTTACATCACCAACAGCAGTGACAGAAAACAATTCAAACTTCTTTTGGGATAATGCAAATAATAGGTTAGGCATAAGCACAGATAATCCACAAACTGCATTAGACGTAAATGGTGGAATTAAATTTGGAAATGAATCAAGCATATGCATTCCAGCTCTCGCAGGAACAACAAGATACAATTCTACAAGTCAAGTATTAGAGCTCTGTGATGGTTCAGCATGGCAAGAGCTTGGAGGCGGTTCAGGCTCAGGTGGTGTAGGAGAAACAATTCCAGCTGGAACAGTAATGGCCTACACAGTAGATACATGTCCCACTAATTGGATTGCAGCAGAGGGTCAACAAATATCAAGAGTAGGATATCCAGATCTTTACACAACACTCGGAGATACATATGGAAATGGCGATGGTACAACAACTTTTGATATTCCAGATTACAGAGGTCAATTTCTCAGAGGCTGGGACAATAGTGCAGGAGTAGATCCCGACGCAGCGTCACGTACAGATAGAGGTGATGGGACAACAGGGGATAACGTTGGGACGCAACAATCAGGTCAAACAGCATCTCACGGACACTCCGTTGATCCACCAAGTACGAGTTCAACTACAGCAGGAAGTCATCAGCATGTTGTTGATCCACCAAATACAAATACAACAACAAATGGAAATCATGCACATACCACATCAGCACATCCAACTATAAATGAAAATGTTGCAGCTGGGGGCGACACAGCTGCTGAGTGGTCACCTGGTTCCTATACTGGTGCCGCAGGCGATCATAATCATTCAGTAAATATTGCAGCATTTTGGAGTGCAGCAAGTGGTAATCATGCACATACAACAAATATTGCAGCATTCAATAGTGCAAACACAGGAGGAAACGAAACAAGACCAACAAATACAAACGTCCTCTACTGTATAAAAACAACAAACAATGCAGGTGGAAGTTATCTCGCAGCTCTCTGGGATACAGACACAGATACGGGCATACAAGTAGAAGAAACATCTGATGATGACACAATCAGATTTGATACAGCAGGCACAGAAAGAATACAAATAACATCAGCAGGACATCTTATCCCATCAACAGATGA
Source organism: Candidatus Moraniibacteriota bacterium (assembly GCA_029938745.1). Classification (GTDB taxonomy): domain Bacteria; phylum Patescibacteriota; class Minisyncoccia; order Moranbacterales. Next base: position 2,558 of record JAOZUJ010000082.1, on the reverse strand, counting down.
TACATACAATTTAGGAAGCACAACAAACAGATGGCAAGATCTCTACCTAGGACCGAGCTCACTGCATATTGGAACAAATGCAAATGACTCATTAATATCATACAACACAGGGTCAAGTTTATTATCTTTCCAAAACACAGTAGATTCAACAACAGGATTTCAATTTTTAGATGCAGATGGAGGAATTCCTATTTTTAATGTTGATACGACCAATGAAAGAGTTGGAATTGGGACAAATAGTCCGTCCGCGTTATTACATATAAAAGCTAATACAGATCCTGCTCCAGCACCATTTCAACCTAAGTCTGCTGAAATTATCTTAGAACAAACAACAAGTTCTGGTGCATGGGGTCTGAGAGCACTTGATACAGGTTCTGTTGTGGCAGGCGAAGATCAGAATAGATTTTCAATAATAAATAAAAACAGTGGTGATGAGAGCTTTGTAATTAATCATTCTGGCAATATTGGAATAAATACAACAACACCAAATGAAAAATTGCAAATAAACGGAGCAATAAATTTGGGAACAACAACAAACACAAATGCAGGCTCGATCAGATACACAGGTACAGACTTTGAAGGATATGATGGAACTAGTTGGAATTCATTTACAACAGATATTGGTGCAACAACTTTCTTAGGGCTTACAGATACGCCATCAGGTTATACGGCAAATCAAATATTGTACACAAATGCATCGGGTGACGCAGTAACGTCAAGCTCAAACTTTACTTTTGATAATACAGATCTTACAGTAACAGGAAATATCTTGCCAGGTACAAATGATACATATGATTTAGGAAGCACAACAAACAGATGGCAAGATATTTATCTTGGACCAAATTCATTACACATTGGACAAACAGGCGATGAAGGCGTTATCAGTTTTAATACAACAACAGATACAGTAAATTTTGATCAAAAATTAAAAACAACAAGTTCAATACAATTAGGAAATGATATGGATACATGTGATGCATCAAAAGAGGGTGCAATGCGATACAATGACACAACAAAGGTCATGGAGTTTTGTAATGGGACTGTGTGGGGAGGACTTAGTAGTGGCAGCGGAAGTTCTGGTGGCGAAACAATTTCAGCGCCAACATATTCTTATGTTGATTCAGATACCGTAAATATGAGTGGTGGTGCATATTATTTGGATGGAATAGGTGCATTGTACTGGGATACACAATTAACTTTTGATTTTGGATCAACAGGATCAAATGCAGATTCAGATGATCTTGGGGCAGATGATTGGTTTTATGTTTATCTCGATGAATCAACAATTTCAAGTTCAGGAATGATTGATGAGTCAAATTTTGTGGCAGTAACAACTGAACCAGTGTGGTCTGACAGTAAGCATGGATATTATAATGGTAATGATAAAGCTGTGTTTGCAGTGCTTACTGATGGAAGTAGTAACATACTTAATTTTCAGCATGACGATGATATAGTGCAATTTGCTGATGGAATGGGTGTATGTAGTTTTACGACTACTACATGGACAGATTGTGCGTTGATAATGCCAAAGTTTAGTGTTAAATCTGACATTAGAGCTTTTACAGGTCTTACTACAGGATCAACAAATACTCACTGGAGAAAAAAAGGAAATACTGGCAATGGGCATATCATAGACTATACTGCAAGATCTGCTTCATGGGAGGAGCATGGCAACGGGACAGTAACTGTTACAACTGATTCAAACCAAGAAATTCAACTCTTTCACGATAACGATCCTGGAATAGTTACTTACGTGACATCATTATCTTGGTATCTCCCGCAGTCAATGACAGGGTCTTCAGTAGTTGGTGGAGGGTCAGGTGGTGGAAGCGTTGGTGGTGCAAATTATTTAACAGTTGATGATCTAAATGCTGGATTGAATCAACATACAGCCACTTCCACAGGTAGCACAGTTACACTTGTTGATATAACTGGTGAATCAGGATATCTCGTATCTGGTCATATTGAAGGTGCATTTATTGTAGGCGCTACTATTATTGTTGATGGTGTATCACATAATCTTTCAGCCGGCTTTTTTGAAGATGAAGCAAGTAATGATAATTCTTTTGTAAATTTACCAAGTGTTTATTATGAAAATAGTTTACAAATTACATTTTCTGGTACGCACTCACGTCCAGTTGCTGGTGTCGCAATCACAAAAGAAGATTCAGGAACATCTGGAGGAACTTTGCCAACATGTACAGATGGTCAAACCCTTAGTTATAATGGGACAAGTGGTGAATGGGAATGTGCTGATGCAAGTTCTGGTGGTGGAGGATGGACATCTGATACAACACAAGTATTTACAGGTAGCGCACCAACAGCATATACAGATCTTGATCTTAGTGGCGTAGTGGGGACAAATCAAACACTTGTGAGTTTGCGTGTACAAAACAATGGTGGCACAACAGAAGATTATAGATTTAGGACAAATGGAGAGACAGACAATGCTGCAAATAATAGTGGCACAAGTTCCACGCGACTTGATGCTGATGAATTTGCATATATTACATTAGAAACAGATGCTAGTGGACTTGTTGAATGGATGTCTACAAATA
>JAOZUJ010000081.1 GCA_029938745.1 Candidatus Moraniibacteriota bacterium | reverse complement strand
TTTAATGAGTCGCATATTAAATATTATACTACTCTAATATCATACCATATTCAATATTCTATATGTAAATAAAAACAGGTGACCGACTATTTAGTCGATCACCTGTGAACTTACATATTTTCCTGATCAACAAGTTTCATCGGATAATCACCCGTGAGACATGCGTCACAAAATGCAAGATTGTCCTTATCATAAACTTCTCCACACGCAGTATACAAACCTACCAGCGAAATAAATCCTACCGAATCTGCACCAATTTCCTTGCACACCTTTTGTGTGACATCTTCATCCGTCTTGCAATTATGTGCAAAAAGCTCTTCTGCTGTCGGTGTATCAATGCCACCAAAACACGGAAATCTCCATGGCGGATATGCGATACGTAAATGCACAGAACGTGCTCCTGCCCGTCGCATACGAGTAACAAGTAATCGCATCGTATTACCACGAACTAAGCTATCATCCACAAGCACAACATCCTTACCAACAACAAGATATCTATTGACAGTAAGTTTCATATCAATTTTTTCCATACGTTCATCTTGGCCAGGTTCTATAAATGTCCTGCCAACATAGTGACTACGAACAAAACCCAGTGGCTCAAATGGTATATTAGACTCTTGTGCATACCCGTGTGCAGCTGGTACACCAGAATCTGGAATTGGAATAACAACATCAGCCTGAACCGGATGTTCTTGTGCTAATATCTTTCCGATATTTTTGCGAACCTCAGTAACACTGCACCCATAAACCAAACTATCTGGACGTGAAAAATATGCAAGCTCAAAAATACACGGTCGTGGTTGCGTATCATCATCAAAACGACGCGACGTAAGTCCATCACTATCAATGATAAAAATTTCCCCAGGATTAACTTCTCGCACATATTCAGCACCAACAACATCTAGTGCACATGTTTCTGAAGCAAAAAGATACGCACCGTTACGTTTCCCAAAAACAAGAGGACGAATACCTTGCCTATCACGAACACCAATCAACTTTTTCGGTGTCAAAAGCACAAATGCAAATGAACCTTCAAGTTTTGGCAGTGCGTTCTGCATTCGCTCAAGCAAATTATGTCCACGTGCAGTACCAATCAACTTCAATGCTACCTCTGTATCAGTATCAGACTGAAATGTATAACCACCCTCCATCAACTCATGTTTTAATGTTTGTGCATTTGTCAGTGTGCCATTGTGTGCAATGGCAATCTCACCAAACATGGTTGTAGTAAATAACGGCTGTGCATTACGCGTACGCTCAGTGTCTGTACCATCTTTTTTGCCAACAGTCGAATACCGAACATGTCCAATAGCTGAGCTACCAGGTAGTGCATCAAGAAAATCACGCCGTGACAGTGAATCACTTACAAGACCAATTTTACGTGCAGTTTGAATACTTCTCCCATCAAACACGCCAATGCCAAAAGCCTCTTGTCCACGATGTTGCAAAGCATGGAGACCAGCAGCAGTAACGGTTGCAGCATCGGGCACATCATAGATACCAAAGATTCCACACATAATTACTCCTCCCTACGTTTATATTAATACAAATTTTTAAGTAACTTTTATATACGCAATTTTACGTAGTTGTTCATTATACATAGAAAACAACATTTGCCAAAATAATTATTTTTAAAAATTATGTTTTATGCACCAACTTAATAAATATTCAAATAAAAAATGTGTATCTTTAAAGGTACCTTTAAAGATACACATTGACACTGATGATATTTATTGTTAGCATAAAACGTTGCAAAACATTAACAAAACAGTCACATAAAAAGGAGACAGCCTAATGCGATACATCGAATTATCTCGTGAAACAAAACAAGAAATTGCAGATCTTGTATTGGGCACTAAAAGACTAGTGATCCCTGAAATTGCACACAATGTTTTTTATGTCAATCAAGATTTTGATCATACAAAATTTTTTCTCATTGGTGTCAATGAGGTAACAAAAAATGAAAATGTCATTGGTAAATTTCATGCATTAGAATTACCACCAGAAGATGAACATTTGATTCTCTTTGAAGCAACAGAAAAATATTGGAACTTGTCTGGTTTCGTCGAATGTCTTACGACAAGTAATAGTGATGCGGATGAATCAGATCTTGACGTGATCATCATCCATCCATTTGATAATAGACAAAAGCGTTACATTAAAATTGCACGATCAGAAATTGTCACGTTTCCAATGACAATCTTATTGTGTGATAAATATACACATGATGCGACTGTTATTGATCACATCACAAAAGAACACTGGACACTGATGTGCAAACGATTTCGTGGATTTATCAACGTTCTGTTGTGACAAATAATTGAAGCCTGAGAAAGAAAATTCTTTCTCAGGCTTTTTAAATGTACAACGTATACCACAATAACGAATCTTTATGCTAGCTCTTGTTTGAACTGCACAAGAAAATTTCTCAACTCATCATCACTATACTTTTCCAAATGTGAGATCTCCAACACGATCGGTGGACGATGTCGTCGAAAATATCGCAAAAAATTTCCGTACGCATTTTTGTGTGCGCTAACATTATCCACTGTTGGCAAAACATGATGATCATCTCTCCAGTCAATTGGATTGAAGACACCATCATTTCCATGAAAATGAAAATTGTTTACCGTAAATCCAAGTGACAAAAAATTTCCAATGGAAAAGTTTTGTGTTAAACGACGATGGCCAGTATCAATTGTGATACCAATCGTTCGCGTATCTTGGAGTATTCGCTTGAAGTGGCTCGGCAAAAATCCAAGTGTGCCGGCTTTTTGCTTGAGGTCGGTTTGGTTTTCAATGCCAATCAATGTTTTATGCCTTTCATTCACACGAATAGCATCCAATCTATCAAAAAGAATCTTTGAATTTTTAATTGCCTCTTTTTCAGACATAAATTCCCGACCACCAACCGAAATTGTCACCGGATGCATTGTGCTAACACTGCCAATGTCATAAGTTCTATAGATATACTCCAAAAGACTAAATCTATCAATAATTAATTGGTGATGTAAAATAATACCAGCATTAAATCCACTTTCTTCCGTGTGATCAGGTATTCCTTCCACTGGCAAATGCCATTGAATAGTGACATGATGATCATGAGAAAAATCTGACATCATTTCCAAAACAGTATTATGCTCATGAAATATGCCTCTTTCAAAAAAGTAAGGTGCAATGCCACTGCTTGCGAATTTTTCCACCTTTACCTCTATTAAATTTGCACCAAGCCTAACAGCTCTCTCCGCCTCATCCATATTCCTTACAGAAAATCCAACTCTTTGAATGTTATCCCATTCCATGATTCACAGCCTCCATCAATGTATTTATTAAATAACAATGTATTTTTTACTATAAAAAATAATATGTAATCGTAACATCTTATGTAACACCGGTCAATATGTTAAAATAAAGATGAAATATATTATAAACAAAACAAATGGCTAATTTTAAAACGCATCTTTCTACAGGTATTATTCTTGGAATTATTTGTGCAACAATTGCCGTAGTATATGGCATCACATCTCACTGGACACTGCTTGCACTACTTATTTTTGCTGTGTCTATAGGATCCTTTTTGCCTGATGTGGACAGTGACTCATCTATTCCTTTCAGAATTGTATTTTATGCACTTGGCATCACATGTTCTATTTTTACAATTTTCTGGACTATAAACAGTTATCCTGATCAGCTATTTTTCATTATTGGATTCCCTCTTGTTACATTTATTATTGTACGTTTTGCACTGGGATCAATTTTCAAAAAATTCACACATCACCGTGGCATCTTTCATTCTATTCCCATGGCAATTGTAGCAACGCTGGGCACACTTCTTGTTTTACAAAATTATTCGCATTTTACAAGTAGTGAACAATTATTACTTTCCATTGCTGTTGGCATCGGATTTATTGGACATCTCATCTTAGATGAAATATATGCCGCCACAAACCTCAACGGCAAAAAATTTCGCCCTAATAAAAACCTTGGTAGTGCCATAAAATTGTGGTCAAACTCATTACCAATTACATTTATAGTATATATAATTATATTAATTTTATTTGGCGCCACCTTTACCTCACTGTAGCAAAATATTCTTCAATGAGAGTTGTAATATCAG
>JAOZUJ010000021.1 GCA_029938745.1 Candidatus Moraniibacteriota bacterium | reverse complement strand
GTTGCTTTGTGGTATAGTTATATGGTTGTTAATTATTGAGAATACTTTATTGTGAAGAGTTGCTATTAATCTTACCGAGATTGCTTCGTCGCACCTCCTCGCAATGACAACTATTATTAAATGAAGCAAGAAACTGCGTTACAAATTTTGAAAGAGCATCATAATGTTTTTCTTACTGGTCCTGCTGGGACGGGGAAGACTTTTTTGTTGAATGAATATATTGAGTATTGTAAGAAAAATGATATTAAAGTTGCTGTGACTGCGTCTACAGGTATTGCGGCGACACATTTGGGTGGTCGGACGATTCATTCATGGTCTGGAATTGGTATAGCAGATACAATGGATCAAAAAGATATCACACAATTACTCAAAAAACCAATGGTTAAGGAACGGATGAAAAAAACTGATGTTCTCATCATTGATGAAGTATCAATGATCCATGCACGACAGTTGGATCTGATCAATCAAATTTTGCGACTTGCACGTGGAAATTGGGAGCCGTTTGGTGGAATGCAGATTATTCTTTCGGGTGATTTTTTTCAGTTACCACCTATCAGTAAAAATAGAGATGAAACCGTAAAATTTGTACATCAGTCAAGTAGTTGGAAAGAAATGAATATCAAGATCTGTTATTTGGAGGAGCAGTTTCGTCAGGAAGAAAGTGACATTGTGACAATTTTAAGTGATATTCGCAGTGACAGCGTAGATGATAATACCGTGGAGTTATTGCGAGGTGCAATGGAGCATTTACTAGAAGATCATATAGAGCCAACAAAGCTATTTACGCATAATGCAAATGTAGATGTTATCAATGCAAAAAAAATAGATGAGATCGAAAGTGAATCAATGTATTATACAATGGAAGTAGATGGATATGATAAAGTGGTCGCAGCGTTGCAAAACAGTTGTCTTGCACCAGAAGAATTGATATTGAAAGAGGGCGCTGTTGTGATGTTCGTACGTAATAATTTTGAAGAAGGATATGTGAATGGTACGACTGGCACGGTTATTGACTTTAATGAAGATAATTTACCAATTGTAGAAACATTTGCAGGAGATACAATTACAGTATATCCAGAGATGTGGAAAATTGAAGAGGATGGAAAAACACTCGGAGAATTAAAGCAGTTGCCATTACGATTAGCGTGGGCAATCACAGTTCACAAGAGTCAAGGAATGACGCTTGATGCAGCTGAAATTGACCTCTCACGCTCTTTTGAGTACGGGATGGGATATGTAGCCCTTTCACGTGTGCGAACACTAAAAAACGTGAAATTACTTGGCATGAACGACGTTGCACTCAAAATTAATCCCGAAATGTTAAAAGCAGATAAGAAATTTCAAAAAGAATCACAAAAATTAGAAAAGAAATTTTCGTAATACAATAAATGATTAATCATTTATTAATTACATATTTAATTATGTAATTAAATATGTAATTCTTTTTTTGATTGAATAACAAAATACATAACAAAAAATACCCGTAGAACACGGGTATTTTGATTTTTTCAAAAAATATGAAAATTATTCAGTCACAACACTGACAAATTTTCTTTTTGTGAGTTTTCCTGTGAAATTTTTGACTTTTTTATCCATAAATTTTACAGTTCCGTCTGCTGTTGCAAAAAGCGTGTCATCTTCACCACGTGCAACATTTGTACCAGGATGAATCTTGGTACCACGTTGTCGTACGATAATATTGCCAGATTCTACTTTTTGAGAACCGTAGATTTTTACACCAAGTCGTTTTGATATTGAATCGCGGCCCAATCTCGTGGATCCGCCAGCTTTCCTATGTGCCATAATAACAGGTTTAAATGTTTACTTTCATAAATTTATATACTATGATAGTATACGTAAAGAATATGATATTGTCAACAGGTAGTATATGCATAAATACGGTAGCGCAATTGTTGAATGGTTGCAAGAATATGAAAAACAAGTATTATATCTCATTGGATTGATCACAATCGCAATTGGGAGTTTTGTATTTGGTGCAATGCATGGCAACACATTTGCACAAGAGCCGATTGTCGTATATCGACCAGAAAATGAACCTGTGGTTATTGTGCAAGAAGTTGCAGTTGATGATGTAAAAAGTGATCTAAAAACAAAGGATTGTAAGTATGTTGGAAGCACAAAGGGTAAAAAATACTATCCGCCATCATGTTCTTACGCAAAAAAGATCACAAAAGAGAATTTACGCTGTTTTACGTCAGATGAAGATGCTATAAATAAAGGATACGAAAGATCTACGTCATGTAAATAAAAATGAAGTTATAATCGCTAATTAAACAAAAAATAAATATATGGACGCAAAAAAAACACGTATTATCAATCTCGGAGGCTCTCTCATTGTGCCAGATGACATTGATATAGATCTTTTAAAAGATTTTCGTACTGTCATATTGGAACAGGTCCAAAAGAATGATCAAAGATTTGTTTTGATCACTGGAGGAGGGAAGACTGCTCGACGATATGCAAATGCTGCACAAGAAATTTGTAATGATATAGAAGATGAGGATAAAGATTGGCTAGGAATACACGCAACACGACTGAATGCGCATCTCATCCGTACAATTTTCCGTGAATATGCACATCCACGTATCAATACAAATCCACATGACCTAGAAGACTTCTTCCAGTGTGACAAGCCGATTATGATCGCGGCTGGCTGGCGACCTGGTTTTTCTACTGATTATGATACTGTTTTACTTGCTCGATACCTCGGTATCAAAAAAATTGTCAATCTTTCAAATATTGATTATGTATATGACAAAGATCCAAATAAATTTCCAGATGCAGTAAAGATCGAGGAGATGTCATGGGCAGAATTTAGAAAGATTAATACTAATGAATGGAGTCCAGGACTCAATGCGCCATTTGACCCTATCGCTGCAGAATATGCTGAAAAAACAGACATCGATGCTGTGACGCTCAGTGGTGATAATTTGGAAAACCTGAAAAATTATCTCAATGGAGATAAATTTGTAGGAACGCTCATTAAAAATCATTAAAGGATGAGAGGTGCTGATGTTATGAAGATCGTTGTCAACCCGTTGACACAAATCTCTACCGTAAAAAATTGTAATTTCGTAGTGTTGGTAGGGAAGACCTAGTATGATGTTGTGATATTATATATATTACAGATATGTTTACATGAAAAATAAGTTACAAAATTGATTGAGTACAAAAAATAGTTTTGAAAGAATGAAAAAGTAGAATTTTACATAAAGGCTTTTTATATAACTGACATTATAAAGGGCCTTTTTTATTTTGTATAAATAATAGTGAAATTTATAAAATTGTTTATAAAAATTTTGTCATTTTATTTAAAAAGAAATTCTAACTTCCAGAATGACAAAAATGTAATTGTCAGTAATTGTTTGATGGGTAAATGGTGAAAATAATAAGAAAGTAATAGGGTGGGTAGTAGCATAAAACAACCATAAAATCTTAAAAAACTTATATAAAAAGGTGTATTTTTCTCTCAATACACTATGTCGCACAATGTATCTTATGCGACATAGTACCTTTGCAAACATATTAACTAAGCTAAAGTTATAGGCATCTTTGTAATATTATCTTTAATACTACCCCGTTAACAAGCATTACTTTTTAGTAGAAATGTTTGCTCTTGGTATTGTTGATAAAAATGTTTTTTTAAAAATAAAAAATAGTTTTTTACAATGCGTTTGTATTGCTTCGTGTGTTTGAACTGGTATGTAGGTATTACTTTTTCTTTACAAACGCTTCTGTGTATCTCTATAACGCTAAATACACTTACTGAGTGATCACTTTGTATAATCTTAGTGGTACGTAGGTATTACTTTTTTTGTACATTTTGATAGGCAAATATTGATCCTGAATTATTTTATAAATTCTTTTGATTTATTTTATATTTTTGTGTTTCTCCTGCTCTATATACTATATATTTTACATAATAATTAAAAAATATTTGCGTAATATAATAATTAATTTTTAATAAAAAAAATAAAATAATTTTTTAAAATAATTTAATATAAAATGTGTACTTACGTGTATCAAAATAACATGAGTATTTTGTAAAAAACACATGCATAATTTAGTACAATATTTTATTAAGTAGCTCCCTTTCAATGTGTAAAAAATAACCAAATATATTGTGCGACATAAAAGATATTTCCCTGTTTTGTATAAATAACAAACGCTGATGATTCTTTGTGAATCTTCAGCGTTTTTTTTAGACTATTATCTTTGATGAATGTCAATGTATGGTATATATTGACATTTCTCTTGATGTTAAACTGACATCAACTGCTGTTAAATTGTCATCATCATCTGGCATCGTGAAAACAACATCTCCCCCCTCATCACACAATTGTGGTAATTTTTGTGTACGAAATCTCTTCTGCAGTCTCATGGGAAAATTATCTCTATTTTCACAACCATGTAAAACAGCAGATGTGTCAAGATTGACCCACTCTACAACGGCATGTTTTTTTGCATTGTAACATGCTTTACGTGCCACACTACCTATATATTTTAATGGATTTATTGTGCTGTAAATGTGATATGCGGTAATAACCTCCGCTGTATTAGCAGGACAACAGTTTTGAGCATTTAACATGCTCGGCATGATACAGGCAATACAGACAACACTCAAAAAGAAAACTTTCATTTTTCCATCTCCGGGCAAGGGTTAATGTACAGACATTCTTATTTTTCAAATAAGCTAAAGATATTTTTATTTTTCGTTAGGATTGTTTTGTGGTTTTGTATACTTTTCGTGATAAACATGTTTATCACCATATGGAATAAATTCTTTGTGATGTTCCGGATAGTGACCATCTTCATTTGCGTGTGCAATAGCACACCAGTATTTTTCTGTTTGTGCACTTATTTCTGTAACATATTTTAAAAGACCATTAATGTATGCACAATATGTACAATTTGCTTTTTGCGCTCTATCTATGTAATCTAATTTATATCGATCAAAAATAATATACTTGGATCGCTTGACCAATGGTAGATCATATAATGGGAAGCAAATGTGATGATATAACTCAACAAAAATATCTAATATCACAAACGGAATAATTAAAAGATAAATAAATGGTATAGATATAATGTGCTTTGTTGTGTTTGTTTTTTGTAAATATTCCATAGGAAGTAGTTTTTTGTAATTATAGAATTTATCCCTAACTATACATCTTTTTCATCATTTTGTCAACCTATTTGATGGTAAATACATACATTTATAGTGAATATGTTCTTATTTCTAAAAACATGGTACAATATTGTTTGTGTTATAAATAAATAAAAATGACCCTCTGTCGCTCTGACGAGCTCTGGCGGGCGAAGAAAAAATATGAAAGATGTACAAGAAGTATTTAACGAACTACAAGTTGCAAAAAAAGAGATGAAAGAAATTCGTAAAGAGTATAAAGATGTGTTAGCGCAAGATGCTGAGTATCAAGAATTTCTTGAAAAATTAAATACAATGCGAGAAACAAAAAAACAACATGAATTGAGCGCACAAAGAGATATGGGTATGCGTTGGGAAAAAATGGAAGAATTAAAAGGAGAAGTAAAATCATTACAAGAAATGATATCTGATATTTCCCTCTCAACACTAATGGACGGTGAAACCGTGGAGGTGCGAGATGAATATGATAATTTATACGAGCCAATGTATAATGTGAATTTCAAAAAAGTAAACTAAATAAGATCAAAAAATATTAAAACCCACCAAAATGATTTATCATTTGGTGGGTTTTTGATTTTGTTATATATCAATTATTTTAATTGCCTTTTTAGGTTTATACATCGGCATCCATTGAAGGTCAGGTCTAACTCGATTTACTCCATTTGGATCAATGAAGCTTGGATATTCCAGGTCAGTAATAATTTTGCGAACATTACTTTTTTGAGGCCACTCCTTTAGCATTACGTAAGAAAGGTTCAAAGCTTGTTGATACCTCTTCCATTCTTCCAACTGAAGATTTTCAGTGTGAATGCAAAAATCAATCGGTTTGATATCCTGCAACTTTGCGTGCACAGTTGGCAAATCAGTATTAATGCCTATAGAAAAGCGATACACCAAAAATGACATTTTTGGTCCAAAACTATAATTTTCAAATGGATCATTAAACCAAGATGTATCCAAACCATCATTTTTTTCCGAAGAAAATGATTCATTTAGATCCTGCATTAAGGGACTTGACTTTGCATGATAGGAACAATATCCGATTAAATTCAATGCCTCCCACGCACACTCCTCTATATTATAATCATACAAAATGCCATTGTATTCTAATCCCATCCTTCCGTATGCTTCCCAGTTATATTCATCATCTGCATCACTACACTGAGTCACTGGTTTAATCACCTCAGGATCATCTTTATCGCCTTTGAGAATTGAAAATAGTCGTGGCTCGACAAGGACTTCTTTTTCAATAAGCGTTTTTGGATCCATGAGAAAAATTTTGTCATATGCAACAATAGCTCGAAAATCCAGACCAACGAGCACAACATCAATGTCGTTAAATTCTTGATTATTTTTTAAGGAACTTCCTACAATATACAAACCACATCCTTGAAAAAAAGCTTTATTTTTTTCTGCAAAAGCCAGTATTTTTGTGATATTATTTACACAAAATAGTGCCTGCTCTCGTTCTAATGACTCCAGCCAAAGACCTGCTTCCTTTTTAAATACAATAAGTTCGTTTTTCATTGAGGTCTCCCAGTCAATATTTTGATTGTAAAAAGTTGTTAAAATTTGTGGTTAATAATACATATAAAACATACTGAATTATACACAAAAAGTCAATGTGAGATTATAAAAGACTTAGTAATACTATTACCAAGTCTTTTGCTAGTTACAGAGAATAATTTGTTAACTTCTTTATCATTTATTATCGAGCTATGTGATATACATTTGGCTCGTAATGCGTGCATTCTTGTGCAAAGATAAAACGGTAGCATTTCATTGGTCGCATATTAGTACACAAAAATGTAACGTTATTTGTGAGTGCATATTGTGCAATGCGTCGCAATGTTTCTCGAATAGTAACAGTTTTTCTGAGATATTCTATGCATTGTTGTTTGCACTGTTCGTATTGCAGAAAATTTATCTTCTCATTGACAAAAGCATCAACAAGTTGTGGTGGTGCCAGATCTGCACAGTGAATATCATACATTCCTTGTGTGATCTGTTGCTCGAGCGTGTTACTCTTAGCAATTGCTTGATGAGATATTATTAACACACGTGTACCATCATAATGTTCTGCTGGTGCAAAAATACATTTCGTTTGTATCATCTTTTTCTCCCCTTGATGTGAAAATAACTAAATTAATTCAATGGCTTTATGTATTCGCAATAGTGTTTCATCCTTTCCAATAATCCAAGCACAATCAAATGGACTTGGTGAGCGTTTTTGTCCTGTGAGAGCGGCACGTAGTGGCCAGAGGAAATCTCCTCGTTTATCTCCAGCTGCATCCATGAGAATATTCTCAAGATTTTCACGAGTCCACGCATCTTCATTTATATTTGATAAAATGTCCATTGCTTTTGTGAGGACAATTTTTGTCTCATCAAAAGAGTTATCTTTCCACTTGAGAAGATCTTTGTCAGTAATAACATCCACAAAAAAGAATTGATTGTCTTCTCCAATTTGTGTAAATTTTTCCAATCTGTCTTGTTCAACAGCAATAATCTTTTTTATATATGATTCATCCTGTCTTTCTGATGTTGCATTTTTGAAATAGTCTTTTTCTTGTAAAAATGAGATTGCTTCATTGTATATTTCATCAACACTCATTTTTTTGATATGCTCCTTACTCATCCATGCCAATCTGTCTAGGTCAAATACACCTCCAGCTTTATTCATCTTTGCTGTATCAAATTGATCAATGAGTTCATCCATTGTAAAAATTTCTTGTTCAGTCTTTGGATTCCATCCGAGTAATGCAATAAAGTTTATAATTGCTTCTTTTGGATAACCCTCTGCTCTGAAATCTGCCACAGACACACTTCCCTCTCGCTTTGATAGTTTTTTCTTGTTCTTATTGAGTATATTTGCCATGTGACAAAATTCTGGCATATCCTCGCCCCATCCAAGAGCATCATAAAGCAAGACATGTTTTGGTGTAGATGCGAGCCACTCCATCCCTCTAAAAATATGTGAAATTTTCATTAAGTAATCATCTACGACAACGGCTAGATGATATGTTGGAAAACCATCTGATTTCATAATTACCAGATCGTCAAGTGTTTCGTTATCAACTACAATTTTTCCATACACAAGGTCATCAAATTGTGTTTTCCCTTCGGGGATTTTAAATCGCACAACATATTTTTCTCCAGCATCAATTTTTGCTTTAATTTCTTCTTCTGATAAATCTAGACATTTTCTATCATATTTTGGTGGCAATTTTTGTGCTTGTTGTACTTCTCGCATTTCTACCAATCTGTCTGCACTACAAAAACAATGATATGCCTTTTTTTCATCCAAAAGTTGTTGCACATATTTTGTATAGATAGCAAGTCTTTTTGATTGTGTATACGGTCCAAGATCACCTTTTTCTACAATTAAATCATTTTCCAACACACACCCTTCGTCTATGGTTAGTCCTGCCCAATATAAATCACGTAGTTGACGTTCTGCAGCACCTTTCACGAACCTTTTTCTGTCAGTATCTTCTGAGCGCAAAATAAACGTCCCTTTATTTTTCTGGGCAAACAAAAAACATGTTAGAGCTGTCCGCAAACCCCCGATATGTAATTCACCTGTTGGTGATGGTGCAAAGCGTACACGTACTTTTTTTGTATCAGTCATAAGAAAATTTTAAAAATATATATAAATTAAATATAGCAATCAAAAAGTCATTAGTCCAGTGTTATTGTGTGTTTTTTGTAAAAATAATGTATAGCGGAAAAATGATTATAGCATTAAAAATTCGTTTTATGCGATGTGGTTGTTTTATTAATCGAAATAACCATTCAAGTCCGTACGTACGCATCCATTGTGGTGCTCGTGCCACTTTGTGTGAAATATAATCAAATGCACCACCAACTCCTATGCCAAGTCGTAATGTCGAATTTTGAGCATCCTTAATACTTTGCAAAAATAGCTCTTGATGTGGAGCACCGAGATTAGTAATTAGCAATTGGCAGCCAGTAAGTGGTAGATTATAGTTAGAAATGTCTATGTTTGTGCCGTCTATGTGTAAATTTGGATATACTTTCAAAATTGCATCTCGCGTTTCTTGCCATGTGCTGAGCCCCTCTTTATTTGCGACAAGATAAATACTTAAATTTTTCTCATTTGCAATGTGTAAAATGTCCCACGTCAAATCAATGCCGGAATAACGTGCTTTGAGTGTATTTCCGTATCGCAAAAAAGCAAATTTAATACCTATACCATCCACGATGTTAAGATCTGAATTATTGATTGCATTTTGCAAATCTTTATTATCTTTTGCTTGAAGTAATATCTCTGGATTAAGCGTTGAAATACGATTAAATGTATTTTTTTGACACAAAAAAGAATTTACTTTATCTAAAATTTCTTTTTTGGATAAATTATCAATGCGTGTGCCAAAAATATTACATTTATATATCTGTTGCATTTTATTGCAAATCAAAAACTTCCACTGGAACAATTGTCCATACATCATCAACCTGTACACTTTCAAAAAGTGTTATTTGATAAATATCAAGAACAAGTGGAAAATCAATATTTATATCTGGATATTCTGATAATTCTTTCCACTTTTTTGCGCGCATACGTCCAAGCGTCACAAATGGCTTAAAATGCTTTTTTTGTGTTACTGGCATACCAAGTTTTTGCTCCAATGCCATGTAAAGTTCTTTTAATTCATCACTGTCATCACCTTCCAAGCGAATTAATTGCGCATTTTCGATAGTATCATTATCTTTTTTCTTTGCAATTGTGATAATTTTATCAAATGCAATGGGAAAATTTTTCATTTGTGTACATACTTCCTCGATTGCATCAGACACATCAAAAACATCATCTTCATTTACCCATCCAATAGGAATAAGTGAAATATGTAAACTATCCTCCTTGTGCCATTTAATTGGCAAATTGTGCCATTTACTGACAGATTTAACAAGCATCTTTTTAACATGTTCATCCAGATCAATTCCTATAAATATCTTTCTTTGCATAAAATGTATTATATATTTTACTATCACTAACAATACCAGTAAAAAGAATGCTTTTCAAGGGCTTTCCTCGAAAATATGTTACAATTTAGTTATGCAAAATAATACTCAAAAATTTCTTGTATCTGTTGCACCGCTTACACGGATTGCCCTTACGCGTGATCAGTCGTTTTTTTATACGTACACAGTAAAATTATCAATTGGTACATTGGTAGAAATTCCGATTGGACGACGCAAGGTTGAAGGAGTTGTTACTGCAGTTACGCTGGACTTTCCACGTGAGAGTAATTTTCAATTACGACCTATTACACGAGTATTAGAAAAAGATTTTCTTACTGTAGCACAATTAAAGCTTGCTGAATTCATTTCACAATATTACCTCTCTCCAATGGGTGTTGTACTTAAGCATTTTGTGCCAAAACGTGTACACATGCGTGGAAGTATTGTACACAAAAAGATCAAACAAAAGAAAATTGTAACATCCGACAATCAAGACGAGTTTATCGCAGACATTTTAGAGGGCCCTATAGAGGCCTCTATAGGGCCCTCTAAAAAATATTTTCTACATATTACAAAATCCTCTGATAAGTTTACAATTTTGTTCTCACTGATGCAAAAAGTTTTAAAAAATGATGATAGTCAAGTGCTTTATTTGCTACCAGAACTCATGCAGACACCGTATTTTACTGCCTTTCTTCATCACTTCTTCCCCGCTGATGAAATTGCTGTGATGCACAGTAAACTTGGCAAAGGTGAATTTTATAAAAAATGGCGTGACATAAAAAGTGGCAAGATCAAGATCATTATTGGTACACGCATTGCACTTTTTGCACCATTTAAAGATCTAAAACTCGTTGTTGTAGATGAAGCACACGACATGAGTCATAAGCAATGGGATCACAATCCTCTTTTTGATGCGAGACGTACATCACAGGAGCTTGCGCAACTTTTTGCATGCAAACACATCCTTACATCAGCCACGCCACGCGCTGTTGATTATTATCACAAGAACCACAAAACAGATATAGAATTTATGTCGCTTATTGATAAAAAAAGAGCAAAAATTGAAATTATTGATATGAAAAAAGAGCGATGGGACAAAAATAGATCACCTCTTTCACGACTACTCGTCTCACAGATCAAATATGCACTTAAAGATAAAAAACAAGCACTGCTCTTTGTAAATCGACAAGGTATGAGTGCTTTTTCTGTGTGTTCAAAATGTCGTCGTGTCGCAAAATGTCCAACATGTACACGTGCACTTGTGAGTATTAAAAGAGGTCAATATAATTGTATGCATTGTAATTACTCGACAAAAACAAGGAGGAAATGTGCATCTTGCAAAGCACCTATTGAACACATCGGGATAGGCACGGGACGTATTGCAAGAGAGCTACAAAAGATATTTCCAAAAGCAAAAATTGTTATTGCAGATACATCAACAATGAAAAAATCTGGTGCACACAATAAATTATACAGAGATTTTAGTGATGGGAAAATTAACATTGTGATTGGTACACAGATGATCACAAAAGGTTGGAATAGCAATAATATTGGTGTTACTGCTGTCATTGATGCAGATCATTTGCTCAGTTTGCCAGAATATACAGTCAATGAAAAAACATTTGCCTTTATTGTACAGATGGCCCTACGAGCTGGCACAGGTAAAATGATCGTGCAAACATTTCAACCAGAAGATCCAACTGTGCAGTATGCGTGTGCATATAATTTTACAGAGTTTTATCAAGAAGAATTTGCTTTGCGAAAAATTTTATCATATCCGCCATATACACATTTGATAAAATTACTTTATCAAGATAAAAGTAAAAAAGAAGTAGATAATATGGTAGAGCAAAAATATGAAGAACTGACAAAAATATGTGATGGTATTGATACAATTATTATTTCTGAACCACACTACCCTCTTGTCAATAAAGTACGTACAAAATATCGAAAACAAATTATTATCAAAAACAAAAAACGGGATTTGCCAGAAAAGCTTCATGGATTCTTGATTGCACAAAATACAAAATGGACAGTTGATATTGAACCTGTTACTACTGCATAAAAAAGTAGGGACAGGTTTTAAACCTGTCCCTACAACTATTTTTTGATACAACTATCTACTGATTGCGTCCAAAGATACGCAATAGAGCTAAGAACATATTGATAAAATCAAGATACAATGCGAGTGCACCCATTGTTGCCATTTTGCTCAAACTCTCTTTATTACCACCTGCTGATGCGTAGTAGTCTTTAAGTTTTTGTGTATCATGTGCTGTGAGTAAAGTGAATATAATTACTGTAAAAATAGAGATAATAAAATCAAATTGACTACTCTGTAAAAAGATATTAATAAGAAGTGCGATCATAATACCAATAAGTCCCATCATGAGAATTCCACTCATTTTTGATAAGTCTGTTTTTGAGAACATGCCAATTGCACTCATAACGATGAACATTGCCGCAGCTGTAAAAAATGCGATAGAAATCGTACCAATGTCATATATTACAAAAATTGATGACAATGTTATGCCGTTGAGAATTGCATAGA
This sequence comes from Candidatus Moraniibacteriota bacterium, assembly GCA_029938745.1. Classification (GTDB taxonomy): domain Bacteria; phylum Patescibacteriota; class Minisyncoccia; order Moranbacterales. The sequence goes on along the minus strand of JAOZUJ010000021.1, from coordinate 1,990 downwards.
AAAAATAAAATCCATTTGCTGCACCTGTAGTCATTGTTTTTAAATTTGACACAAGCCAAAATACGAGAAATAATTCAAAAATAATAAGTCCAAACATGAGCCATCCATTTGTATAAAGCGCGCGTTGTACACTTGGTGAAGTATTTACCCACATTGCAGCTACGCCTGACGCGACTAATCCGAGAAATGTCCATCCATACACTTTTGCGTAAAACTTTGATAACGTCTGTTCCATAGTATAATTATTATTAATAATACTCAGTATACTACTATAAAAACATCTTTTTTGCAACTACCAAATCTCTTTGACGAAATGATATAAATAGAGCATAATGAAAATATGTTGAAACATAAAAAGAAGAGCGCCAATATGAATATTGCACACATTGGAGATGCAATACTTACACAAAAAGCACAAAATGTTACCAATGTTGTTGATGTGGATACTCAGGCATTGATTGATAAGATGTTTGCTACCATGTCTGAAGAAAAAGGCGTTGGACTCGCAGCGCCACAAGTAAACGTGTCACAACGAATTGCAATTATTGATACAGATGGAGAGAAATTTGTGCTCATCAATCCAGAGATCACACATCGCTCTGAAAACCTGGTTTTATTTACTGAAGGATGTCTTAGTGTGCCTGACAAAGAATTGCCGATTATACGTCATAAGGAAATTACTGTACAATATATAGATAGAAATAATAAGAGCTGTACGCTTAAAGCACAAGAATTTCTTGCGGTTGTGTGTCAGCATGAAATTGATCATTTGGACGGGATTTTGATGACAGACCGTTTTGAACAACAACAACCTTTACGTCAAACATTAAATATAAACGAAAAAGTATGAATAAAATAATAGACATCAAAAAAGTATCATCAACAAAACATGTTGATGTCGACGATCAAACAAAAGAAACAACAATTGATGTACACAAAGAAGTTGTTGATAAAAGTAAGGAAACAAAAAAAGCATCGTCTGATACTCCTCAAGAGACTATCGATGATAAAAAAACTCTTTCAAAAGAGAATAAGAAGACAAGTGACAGTGCTGCTACAAAGAAAAAAAATGACCAATCCAAAAAAACGCCTGATTCATCATCTAAAAAAACAAATGGCGAGAAAGTTGATCTAACTAAGATGCGCATTATATTTATGGGTACTGGTGTGTTTGCAAATGCAATTCTTGAAGAAGTTCATAAACATGCACCTGGCAAACTTGTTCAGGTTATTACGCAACCAGATAAAAAGGTTGGACGTAAAAAAACAGGTATTCATCGTACACTCGCACCAAACCCTGTACGTGATTTTGCAAAAGAACATGATATTTCATTATTTCAACCGTGTACATGCGATAGAGAAACCTTAAAAGTAATTTCCAATGCAAAGCCTGGCGTTATTATTGTTGCATCTTATGGGCAAATTTTAACAAAAAAATGTTTGGATATTCCTCGATTTGGTCCAATCAACATTCATGCTTCCCTCTTGCCAGAATTACGTGGAGCTTCTCCAGTACAAAATGCGATTCTCCAAGGCAAGACAGAAACCGGGGTCACTATTATGCATATGGATGAGGGCGTAGATACTGGGGACATCATTGCTCAAGAAAAAGTTCCAATTTTAGAACATGAAAAAGCCGATGAACTTTTAGAGCGTATGGCGAAAGTTGGTGCAAAGTTATTATTAGAATTTGGTCCAAAAAGTGTACAAGGTGAAGTTACACCTGTACCACAAGATAATTCTTTCGTCCACAAAAAACTCCAGTACTAAATCAACCGGCACTATTTGCCGGTTACGATGGCACCTGAGAATAATGCCAGGTTGCCGTCCTTGCGTCCGCTATCGGACTAACCACTGTGTGACATATAAGCTTAGCACGGAGATCCCGAAGCAGATGAAGATTAATGACAACCAGGTCACATTTCCGCACAAATTTCATTGCGCTCAGGGTCATCGTGCCACCCGAGGCTGGGGTATCCCTGCTTTGAGC
>JAOZUJ010000189.1 GCA_029938745.1 Candidatus Moraniibacteriota bacterium | reverse complement strand
AAACTCTATACTAATAAATAAAAACATAAACAGATAATCTAATACCTTATTTATGAATGTTCCTATTTTTTTCATAATTTATTATGTTATTCGGCCTCTTGTAGGTTCAGCCATTCCTATTTTTTATTTGACATTATATTATATTTTTTTACAAATCGTCGCAGTATTTCTTGTGGTACGGTTACATTTTCTTCTTTTGCGGCGCTGATTAATTTTTGTGCGTCTTCTGGTGGAAAATATCCTGCGTATTTATAGACATTGATACGATTAATAATTTCATCTGTATCCATCTCTGGATGAAATTGTGTTGCATATATATTATTTTTTATTCTGTACATTTGCACTGGACATGTGTCCGAACTTGCTAGTAATACACCACTCTTTGGCACACCTTGGCACGCCTCCTTATGTCCCACAAATGCACGAAATTCTTCTGGCAAGTCCTTTAACAAAGCATCCTCTTTGCCGTCATCAGTCACCTTCACCGTCACAGCACTCACATCTTCACTGTATCTTTCCTTTGATACACACACGCCCTGATGTTGCGAAAGAATGCCCACGCCATAACATGCACCCATAAATGGAAAGTCTCTTTGCACAACCTCATCAAGCAACACATACAGATCTTTTTCAAACTTTTTTTGTATATCACATTTCTTTAATTCATCATCTGACACATTACTCGGACCACCACCAACGATCACACCACAATAATTATCCAATACAATATCATCTGGTATACCATTCACTTCCATACGCACACGATGCACTTCTTGCTCCACGAGACCACCACATTTCAAAAACGCCTGAAATTCTGTATCAGCAATTTCATCTGGACGTAATTGTAAAATTAAAAACTTTTTCATATATAAAAATACTATTATAAATTATTTTAATCATATTATACACTGACCCCCTAAATATCCAAATAGACAAAAGACATCTCCTAAAATACCCATTGACACTGATAGTATTTATTGTTAGCATAAAACGTTGTAAAACATTAACAAAATAATAATCACACAACAAGGAGATGACGTAATGCGATATATAGAAATACCTCATGAACTAAGGCAACGAATTTCAAATGATGTACTAAACAACAGAGCATTCTTGGTACCACGAATTGTACGCGATATCTTTCACATCAATCAAAGTTTTGATCATACAAAATTTTTTCTCATTGGTGT
>JAOZUJ010000188.1 GCA_029938745.1 Candidatus Moraniibacteriota bacterium | reverse complement strand
AACGATCCAAGGAAACATCTATAGAGACACAAACAGTAACAACACAAAAGATACAGGAGAAACAGACATTGAAGATGTCACAGTACGTCTCTGGCAAGATAATGATTCAGATCAAGTAATTTCAACAGGAGACTATGCAATAGATGCTGTTGATACGGACGGTAGTGGAAACTACACACTTGAGACAACACATGGTAATGGTGACTACATCATTCATGTTAGTGACGCACATACAATTGCAACACCAGGGAATATGACAACACCACTGGCTAACCTTTCATTTAATCTCAGTGGTAACAGCACAGGAAACAACATTGGATTTGCACCACAGCAAGACACAAATGCAACGATCAGAGAAACAGTAGAAATTAATGATACGACAACAAATGGTCCAGTTCTCACAAACAGTAATCGATACGGTTCAGATGTTACCAGCATTGGAGATTTTGATGGTGATGGCGTAGAAGATATGGTTGTTGGTGCACCAGGAGGTAATGCAATTCACATTCATTTGATGAATACAGATGGGTCTATGAAAGAGACAAAAAAAATCTCAACCACTACAACAAATGGAATAGAAACAGGATATCAATTTGGTGCATCTATTGCTTCAATTGGTGACCTTGATGGGGACGGTACGCAAGATATTGCTATTGGAGAAATACAATATCCGTTAGGGTACAGTCAAGGAGCTATGCACATCTATTTCCTTAATCAGGATGCTTCAATTAAAGATGTGGCAACAATCAGAAATGGAACACCAAATGGACCTGTACTTGTAAATTATGATAACTACAGTTCATCAATAGAGAATCTTGGCGACCTTGATGGTGATGGTGTAAATGACATTGCAGTTGGTGCATATCAAGACAGCACGGGTGGAGCTGACAGAGGAACAGTTTACATCCACTTCATGAATGTAGATGGCTCACTTAAAGGCACAACAGAGATCAATTCAGTAACAGCAAATGGTCCAACACTTGCAAACTCTGACTATTATGGAGCATCTATTGCAAATCTTGGCGACCTTGATAATGATGGTGTTACTGATATTGCAGTTGGTGCATATCAAGATGATGCTGGAGGCACGAACAAAGGCGCAGTCCATATTCACTTCATGAACACAAATGGATCTGTCAAGAGTACGACGGAGATCAATGACTGGAATACACCAAGTATGCTATTAATTACT
>JAOZUJ010000080.1 GCA_029938745.1 Candidatus Moraniibacteriota bacterium | reverse complement strand
AGGATTATTCTGTTGCGCGTACGGCAAATCAGGCAAATGGCCTTGAAGGCAAAAAAGGTGTTCTTTGGTGGTCAATTTATAATATTTTGAAAAAAAGTGGAAAAAATGCACCAAGATATTTGATGTTGGAAAATGTAGATCGTCTTTTGAAATCTCCGACAAAACAGCGTGGACGAGATTTTGCTGTGATGTTGTCATCTCTAGCATCCCTTGGCTATGTTGTTGAATGGCGTGTTATTAACGCTGCTGAATATGGATTTCCGCAGCGACGACGACGAGTTTTTATAATGGGGTATAAAAAAGGCACAAAACAAAATAAAGCAGCACGAAAAGTAACACCGAGTGAATGGTTGCAAAAAAGTGGTGTTATCGCGAAAGGTTTTCCAGTTTATAAAAAAAATATAGAAGTTGATGAATTTACACTTGAGCCTGATGTTGTAAAAGTCTCAGAACATTTTTCTAAAGAGGGGCCAAAAATTAGTCCATTTTATAATGCAGGATTGATGATTGATGGTGCTGTTCATACAACGAAGGTGGAGCCAAAATATAGTGGTAAATGTACAGTTCTTGTAGATGTGCTTGAACAGGTAAAAGATATTCCAAAAGAGTTTTTCATTAATGAAAAAGATATGGAGAGATGGGAATATCTAAAGGGTGATAAAAAGGAAAAAAGAAAAACAAAAGATGGTTTTGAATATGAATATGCAGAAGGTGGAATGATTTTCCCAGATAATCTTAATAATGCATCTCGTACAATTGTTACAGGTGAAGGTGGAAGTTCACCATCACGATTCAAACATGTTGTTAAAACAAAATCTGGCAAATTACGTCGATTGACCCCTGTTGAGCTGGAGCGCTTGAATATGTTTCCAGATGATCATACAAAATACATGTGTGATAGAAAGGGAGAAAAAGTTGTGACACCTGACGCAAAGAGAGCTTTTATTATGGGAAATGCATTGGTTGTTGGTGTAATAACAAAACTTGGAAGAGCTTTGAGGGATTCTATGTAATGAAAGAGGCTGTGGGGTAAATTGAAAACTAAAAAAGAAATACACATTTAAATACTAATTTAAATACTAATTTTTTAAAACATCCGCCGTCGCTCTATGAGCTATGGCAGGACAACGAAATATATGGCACGAAGAAAACTAGAAGACCGTAATACGCGCAAGTTATCAAAGTATGGCTCAAGCTATACAATGACATTGCCAATAGAGATTGTACGAGAGTTAAAATGGCGAGATAAACAAAAACTCGTTGTCCGAAAATCAGGTGACAAGATCATCATCGAAGATTGGAAGAAATAGAAGTAGTTAAAAGCTTAAAGTTCATGAAGTTTGTAAAGTTTAGATTCCGGATCTAATATCACAACAGATGACAGATGTGTCCGGAATGACAAGGTGTGAAGATTGAAAAAAATTAAAAGCTTACGGTGTTGCGTAAGCTTTTATTGCATGATCTCATTAGATGTCATGCAGGTTTATACACAAGAGATCTTCTCAATGTATATATCATCTACTGATCTTATCTCGTCATTTTTGTTAGTGATTTCATCTCTCAATACATCTTCAAGTGTGAAGGATGAGCGTTGTGCCATGACGTCTTGCAATTCATCACAGTCTTGCGGGTTATCGGATTCGTCACAAGTGATTCGTATGTGAACATCTTCATCCACTCTCTTATCAGGTTTTTTGATAAGATAACTGACGTACACAATGAATTCTTTTTTTACGTCTGCCATAGGGTATTCTCCTTTCTAATGTGTTCGTATTCTTTGGAGGTTTTTGTGGAGGCGGGTTTTTAGACCCACTCCAAATGTTGTCCATGTATAGTGATGACACGCTGGACACCATAGTGCGACGTACCAAGTTCTTTTGGTGTCATTTCGACGCATTGTTTTTGGTACGAGAAATGCTTTACTGTCGCATTTTTGACACTGATGGATCTCATCAACGAGCTCTTTCAGTATACCGATACGTTCTCGCAGTCGATCATGATAATTGCTAGTTATCAGTGTATCTGTAAGTTCAATGATATGCGGTGTAGTTTTTTCTCTTGTCTTTTTGAGTGAGATCTGGATCTTTTTGCCCGTCATTGCCCAATTGTTGTCATCAATGTTTGTGAGTGGTAGAACCACAACAATCGAGAGTCCGTACTTTCGATAATTGTGATAGTATGCACATTCATTGTGCACCGGGTTACCAGCAAAAAACTCAAAATTTGAGAAATGGTTGAAGAAAAATCCGACGATGTCCTGGTAAAAAGTATTTGCATTATTGGGTTTCATTCATTGCCTCCTTGTGGGGAAATGGTATTGTTAACGTACGTAGAACATAAAATAATACCATTTTAATATTGGTCTGTCAACAGATTATGCTTTATTTTATCAAATAAAAAAACCACTAATTTTTAATTAGTGGTTTTTTTAATTTCTTTACAAAGTATTTCTTGGTGTGTATTCTGTTTCGTCTAATTTTTTTCGGACGTCTTTTAATTTTTCGTCCATTTCTTCTTCCTCTTTGACGATTTGCATCTCAATGTCCACGATGTCTTCGTCAGTTACGCCTGTTTCTTCTGATCGTTTATCACGTATTGCTTTTGCGTTTTCTAATTCCTCATAGACATCTCCATCAATTGGTTTGTCTGGTGTTATTAATTCGTTCATATTTTTCCTTTGTTTCGCCGTAGCTTGAAACTAGGGCGAATAATTAACATATTACTATTTGTATTTTATCATTTTCTCTGAAAAGATGTCAACCTATATTGTTTTGCTATATGCAAAAATGATTTTGTGGTATTATTGAAATGTATTTTAGTAAGTAAATTTTATGAGTGAAAATGCAGTGGGTGTGTCAGAGCATTTTGAATTGTGTGAAAGAAAAGATGCAAAGGCTGAGATGGATAGGGTGCTAGGCGATATTGCTGAACAAATTAATGCAGAAATTTCTTTAACGGATAGGCAGGATAATTCATTACCGTTTGTTGATGAAAAAAATTGTATTGAGATGCGTTCTTTTTATACAAAAGTTGGTGGTCCGTATTCAAAAACAGAAGATTCAAAAACACGAGAATTAAAGTTACAGGATCTGCAGTTGGTACAACAACTTGAAGAGGATTTTGCACAGGTTGATGATTTTCCAGATACACAAGAGCGATTACAACAGTGGCATGAGGACAAGGAGCTCAAGGATGAACAACTTGCTGAGTCTGCTGTAGCAATAGTACTGCATAAAGCATTGGGTTCTGAATATCTTGTAATGAAGAGCTCTCCATATGATGATTATGTAAATGGCATTGATACAATTGTGTTCAATAAATATACAGGTGAGGTTGTGTGTGTTTTTGATGAAATGCTTGGCTCAGATGTTGTGTCGGCTGTGGAGCGTTATGATCAAAAAATTGAACATGTTACAGAATCAGCATTAAAAGTTGATGGTGTAAATATAAAATATGGACTAACCCTGGATGTTGTAGCTGAGCAATATATACGCACAGCAGTACATGACATCCCACTGTTGTGTTTGAACGTAAATCGTGATAATCTACATCAATTACTACAAGAATATCAAAATACCGTTGATAACAAAACTGATGCTGAGATCACAATGTTAAAAAAGATCATTGACGATATTCAGGAGCAAAAAGAAAAAATATTAAAAAAATCAACAAAATCTCAAATGCACAGTGATATTGCAGAAATTGATAAATTGATAGAAAAGTTGCAAACACATATTTAAGAATAATGAAGTTTTATTATTAAGAACATATTTATGAAAAAGATGTTTAAGAAGATTAGGAAGTGGTTTGTCGCGTATTGGGATAAGTTTGCGCATACAGGGTTATTTGTTGCAATTATTTTTACAACATTTTCGCTTACGCCATCACTTTTGCCACGAAGTCCGATTTTTCAAGGTCTTCTTTCTGGAGTTGTTTTTGCTTTTGGTTATGGTATTGGTACATTTCTTTTGTACATTTGGCATTATTTGGAGTTGCCAGCAATAAAGAAGGCATGGCGTAGAAATGTACATATCGGATTTGCTGTCGTTGCCGTCGGTGCTATCGTGTATGCAATGGGCAATTGGGTCAAATGGCAAAACTCAATTCTCGAAGTGATGAACCAAGAATTAATATCTAATAATTTTGTATCGCTTCTTGTAATTTTTGTTGGTATTATCGTTGCGATGCTTCTTATTGCTATTGGGCGACTTATTT
>JAOZUJ010000187.1 GCA_029938745.1 Candidatus Moraniibacteriota bacterium | reverse complement strand
GTTTTAGGGTACTAGGAAGCATCACTGTCATACACGGTCGTCCAAATGGACTAAGACACTTCTGAAATTCGTGCAAGAATTGTTTCTGAATGGGAGCAGCGAAAAATCTGCTTTACTCCACTAAAAGTCTTTTGTTGGTGTAAAAAACCAGAGAACAAAAGACCAGAGAGACCAGATCATATTCCCTCCTACTCGAGGGTCCGCTGAGCATTGATCAATGTTATATAAAGTACGTGTTGCGCCACGTGCTTTCTTTTTTTATTTTATTCCTCTACAACATCTTCAGTCTTTTCTTTTTTTTCAAATACACTATCATCACGTCCACCGTAATACCATTTATATACATCATGTGCCACAGGGACTGTTGCTGATGATATTTCTTGTGTTTGTCCTTCTACCATTATGACCATTGCTATTTCTGGGTTGTCATACGGCGCATATGACACAAACCACGAATGTACCCTATCGTCTCTCGTAAATTGCGCTGTTCCTGTTTTGCCTGCAATTGGGACATTTAACGCTGACAACATTGTCGCAGTACCATCCGTTACGGTTTGTCGCATGCCTTCTTGCACAATACGAATTTGTGCATCTGTTGCTAGATTATCCCTAATAATTTTTGGCTCTATATCAATCTGTGTATTTGTACTTTTATCAATAATATGTGAAACAACATGTGGCTCATACAATGTACCTCCATTTGCAAGTGACGCAATTGCATTTACAACTTGCAATGCTGTTGATGTAATATATCCCTGTCCAATCGACGCGTGATATGTATTTCCGACATACCATTTTTCACCAATAACATCTTCTTTCCATTCTTTATTTGGATAAAAACCCGCGACCTCTCCTGGCAGATCGATACCCGTTTTTTCTCCGTATCCAAACTTTGTCATATATTTTTTCATCCTCTCAATTCCAAGACCAATAATATCACCATATCCACCACCAATCGTATAAAAATACACATCACTTGATACTGCAATTGCCCTCCTCAAATCAGTAAATCCATGTGCTTTCCAGTCACCAAAGAAAAAACTGCCTAATTGTAATCCACCACGACTTTCAATTTGATGGTCTGGTGAAATAATATTTTCTGCTAGCACAGCAATGCCCATGTTTGGTTTTACAGTTGAGCCTGGTGCATATGCCCCACCAATTGCACGATTAAAAAGTGGACGATTATCACTCG
>JAOZUJ010000186.1 GCA_029938745.1 Candidatus Moraniibacteriota bacterium | reverse complement strand
CACAATGTGCAATCGGAGAAGCTCTGAGAGGCTTTGATACAAATGGAGATCCTGTGTGTGTTGATATTGCATCAGCTGGCACAACAACAATTAATCAGGTTGATAAGTTGTGGGAAGGGATTCGTACTTTTGGAACATCCTGTGTCATCATGGAAGACAAAACTGTGAGTTGTTGGGGTCGTGATTTATATGGAGAAGTAGGGACTGGAACGGATGCAGGTAATAAATTGTTACCAGTAAAAGTGACTTTGCCGGATGGTGCTGAAAGAGTCATACAAAATAGAGAGCAGACATACGCAATACTTGAAAATGGTCATCTTTATGCATGGGGGGATAATGATCATGGAGAGATTGGCGATGGAACAACTGTGGATAAACATGTGCCAGTTCGTGTTGGAACTTTGACAAATGTTGTACAAATTGCAACGTCTGGAAATAATTATGAGACTCGTGAATCTGCATGTGCCTTAAATTCAAGTGGAAATGTATATTGTTGGGGATATAATGCAAGTGGTCAAGTAGGAAATGGAACAACAACACAGCAAAATTCTCCAGTACAAATAATTACTGGTGGTGTATCTGATATTTCTGGTGGAGGTGGAAATACAGCATCATACTGTGCACAATTTAATGATGGAACAGTTCAATGTTGGGGAGCAAATGCACAAGGAGAAATTGGAGACGGTACAACTACAGCAAGAAATACACCTACTACTATTGCTATAAATAATGTATCAAAAATAGTGGCTCAAGGTGATTACGGAGGAGAGACGCATAGATGTGCGATCAAAAATGATAATACAGTTTGGTGTTGGGGTGATAACGGTGATGGAGCGCTTGGAGTTGGGGACACGACGGACAGAACTACACCAACACAGGTAACTGGAATCACAACTGCTTCAGAACTTAGTTTAGGTGGTGAAAATGGAAATACAACTTTTGTCATTTTGCAAGATAATACAGTTCGTTCTTGGGGACATAATGGCAGAGGTCAATTGGGCATGGGTGTAACAGGTAATCAGTCTTCACCAGTAGATCCAGGCTTGACTGATGTAAAAAAGCTTTTGATGGCTGGAGGCATAGATGAATATGGTACACCATGCGCACTTCATAATAATGGTGAAGTGAGCTGTTGGGGTGCAAATGATTTGGGACAAGTTGGTAATGGCAATGCTTCATCTACAATCATTACAGAGT
>JAOZUJ010000020.1 GCA_029938745.1 Candidatus Moraniibacteriota bacterium | reverse complement strand
GCACCAGGTACTCCAGTGGAAGCATATGAAATTACAGCACATGCGCTTGATGTTGCAGATAAATATCAGATTCCAACTTTTGTGCTTATTGATCAATATTTTGTGGATGCGCTTTATACAATTGATAAAGAAGAATTTAAAGTACTGGCACATAAAAAATATATTACTGAAACAGAAAGAGAATACAAACGATATGCAATTACAGATGATGGTATTTCTCCACGCGGTGTACCTGGGTTTGGTGATGGTATTGTATGTGCGGACAGTGATGAACACACAGAAGATGGACATATTACGGAAGACATGGATGGACTCCGAATGGCAATGATGGAGAAGAGATTATTTAAGAGACGAGAATTATTGGAAGAGTCTGCACTAGTTCCTCAAATCGTAGGCAAAAAATCTGCAGACACGCTTATTGTGTGTTGGGGTTCAAATAGAAATGTCATTATGGAAGCGGTAAAAAATATTGATGATAAAAATGTGAGCGTTGTGCCATTTGTACAAGTATTTCCGTTGAATAAAAAAACAAAGAAAATGATAAAAGATGCAAAGAAAATAGTAGTTGTGGAAAATAATGCTGTGGGACAGTTCGCAGATTTACTAGAAAAAGAATGTGAAAGAAAGATTGATGAGCGAATATTGAAATGGAATGGAGAATTATTTAGTGTAGAAGAATTGACTAAAAAAATAAAAGATGTTTTATAAATATGACAGACACATAGGTCTGTCACTACTAATCTATTAATATACTCCACCGTCGCTCTATAAGAGCTATGGCGAGACAAGTAAAAATATGATCACAGCATCACAACAAAAAGAAAATTTTAATGTATCACCAGAAGTAGAAAATCAATGGTGTCCTGGATGTGGAAATTTTCCAATTTTGCAAACACTCAAAAAAGTATTACAAGATCTGGATTTACAATCCAAGGACATAACACTTGTCTCAGGTATTGGGCAAGCAGCAAAACTGCCACAGTATCTCAAGAGTAATTATTTCAATGGATTGCATGGGCGTGCATTGCCAGTAGCAACAGGAATTAAAGCAGCAAATCCAGCACAAACAGTAATTGTTACGAGTGGAGATGGTGATGTGTATGGTGAGGGTGGCAATCACTTTATTCACACAATACGTCGTAATCCAAATATTACTGTAATTGTTCATGACAATATGATCTATGGACTCACAAAAGGTCAGGCTGCACCAACAACGCAAGAAGGATTTGTGACACCTACACAACCACAGGGCGTGATTGATGAACCAATTAATCCTGTCGCATTAGCAATTTCGCTTGATGCACCTTTTGTTGCAAGAGCAAATGCGGGAGATCCAAAAGAAACGCAGGACATCATCAAACAAGCAATTGAGCATAAAGGTTTTTCGTTGGTGGATATTTTTCAGCCATGTGTTGTGTTCAATAAAGTAAATACATATGAATGGTTTAAAGAGCACACATATTATATGGATGAAGAATATGATTATGATGTGAGTGATAAAGTTGCAGCGTTTGCAAAGGCGGCGGAAGAAGAGAAATTTCCACTAGGAGTAATTTACGCACATAATCGTCGTACAGTTTTTGAAGAAGCAGTAGGTGTTTATGATGCTGATAAACGACCATTATATGCACGAGATATTAATTGTTCAGTGCGTAGTGCGCTCTTGTCGTCACAAAAATAATATGAAATGTATTAGAGACATCTTTTGTGGATGTCTTTTTTATTCCAATATATTTTTATGGTATACTAGATGTATAAAACAATAGATTACTGAAAAACTAAAATTTTGTCATTTCGACTAAAGAGTAGCGGAATGGAGAAATCTCTAAACTAATAGGTTTAAGATATTCTCATAAATTTGAGATCTCTCGACTCCACTACGTTACGCTCGAGATGACAATAAAAACAAGTTGTTTGGTGGTTTAGAATAATATAAATATTAGAACTATGTTAGAATTTTACGAAAAAAAAGGACATAAGATCTTCATCTGGATTATGATCGGACTTATTGTTGCAACTACATTCATGGTTATTTTTGGTGAGTTTGTTGCATTTAATAGGGACATGGCACGCATGGATGTAATTGTTGCACAAACAAACAAAATGATTGCACAAAGTGCAAAAAAACAAAAAGTGTCATACGATGGTCAAGTTGAATATATTGAAGGTGACGTAGAAAAGAGAAGTGGTGCAAATGATGGATGGTTCAGTGCCCAAAAAAGTGACATCATAAAGAGCGGTGATGAAGTACGCACGCTAGTCAATAGTCGTGCAATTATTACATTTGAAGATGGTAGCGCTGTACGATTGGATGAAAATACGCAAATTGTTTTTGATGGTCAAAATGAAAATATCACTGTTGGTATGGATAAAGGTTTTGTGTATAACAAAGTTGCAAAAAACGATGCGCGTGTGTATATGGTAAAAACTGGTGATTATGAGGTTAAGGCACTTGGTACAGAATTTAGTGTTGAAAATGAAAATGAGAGTATAGAAGTAATGGTGATTGAAAGTGCTGTTGACGTAGTGGATGTAGATAATAATAAGACACAAAAAATTGAAGAAGGAAATAAAGCAAGTGTAACAGGTGATGCAATAACAAAAGAAGAAATCACACAAAAAGATCTAGAAGATGACTTTATCGTGTGGAATACACAAACAGAAAATAAGGACGTTGTGAAAGAGGATAAAAAAGAAGAAACTGACAAAGAAAAAAATAAAGATGAAGAAAATAGTGATTATACAAAGGGGTCAATTACACTATCAGGAGAAAAATCCAGCAGTGGCGTGCGATTGCATTGGGACACAAGTGGTGTGAATACAGGTCATGGATTTAAAGTTGTCAAATCAAAAGAATCCAATCCTGTGTATCCTGGAAATGATTATAAATATTTATCTGATGCTGGCGTACGTGATTATAAATGGAAAATTGACACAGGGAAAAAATATCATTTCAGAGTATGTGCATATCAAGGAAATGGTAAGTGTGGCGTGTACAGTAATGATGTTTATGTAAGTACGCCGAGTGGTGGCTCTGATAAAAAAGAAAATGATGATAAAAGTGATGGTGATTATGCATCAAAGGTATCTCTGAGCGCGTCAAAGGATGGTGATAATGTAAAGTTAAAATGGGATATTTCTGGAGGAGATGCACCAAAAGGATTTAAAGTTGTAAAATCAAAGGATAAAAATCCAGTGTATCCAGGTGATGATTATAAATATCTTTCTGATGATGATACAAGAAAATATACATGGAAAGATCTCAAGGAAGGAAAATCATATCATTTTCGTGTATGTATTTACAAGGGCGGCAAATGTGGCACATATAGTAATGATGTAAAAGTTTCTTTGTAAAACACATAAAAAAATAACTTTTCACAAAATCAGGTAACGGTACCCTCCCGTTACCTTTATTTTCTTGCACTTTACCTATGATTACGGCATTTTATATTTTTATTTTTAGGGGTTTTCGTGTACAATATATATGTAAAAGTAAAAATATTTTTTATGACAAGACAGACAAAACAAATTACAATTATTATTATTTATATAGTGGCTATTGTTGCATTTGTTGGCATGATCATCGCAATTATGACACCAAGCCCGTCATGCATTGATGGTATACAAAATCAAAAAGAGGATAACGTTGACTGTGGTGGTCCGTGTATTGCGTGCACAAAAGAAATTGTTGGCAAAGATCTTATTGTTACGGAATCACATGTTGTTTATGGCGGAGAGGGCAAATATGATGTTGTCGCATCAGTACACAATCCAAATGTCTTGTATGGTGGTGAAGAAGTATATTATACGATAGAAATTTTGGGGAGCGATGGAAGTGTTTTGGGCACTCGTAGCGGTAAAACATTTATTTTGCCAAATGAAAATAAATATATCATGGAAGTCGGCTTGGATACAAATCAGCAACCATCACGTGTGAGTGTGACGATTGATAATGTTAAATGGGTGCAGTTTGCAGAGTTTGATAGTCCACAAATTCTTGTTAAAAATCAGCGTTTTGGATTGGTGGAGAACAGTACAAATTATGCAGAAGCGTTTGGGCTTGTATCAAACGAAAGTCCGTTTGATTTTCATAATGTTGTAATACATGTTATTCTCGAGGACGAGCGGGGGGTGCCGATTGCTGTTAATAAAACACAAATGCGGACACTTGACGCCGATTCACAAAGAGAGTTTCGATTGCTATGGCCACACGAATTTCCTGGAACGATTAAGTCATCAGAGATGCAGGCGGAAGCAAATATTTTTGACTCACTAAATTTCATGAAGAAATATTTGCCAAGTGGTCAATATCAAGATCTCACTACTGAATAAGAATATAATATGTCACGATAGGGTAGGTATGGTACGAAAATTCTTTGCATTTGATTTCCTTTTATTTTTTACGGTATTGTTACTGGTTGGTTTTGGTATTGTTGCATTGTGGAGTGTATTTTTTTATAGTGATTCACTTGCTAATGTTATTTTTATCCGACATCTTTCGTATGCTGCAATTGGTATCGCTATTTTCATATTAGTTGGCTTAGTCGATTATGGGTTTTTACGATCATATAGTACTTTTTTATACTTTTTTTCTGTTGGCATTCTTTTGATAACATTATTTTTTGGGACAACATTGCGAGGTACATCAG
Organism: Candidatus Moraniibacteriota bacterium; assembly: GCA_029938745.1. GTDB lineage: Bacteria > Patescibacteriota > Minisyncoccia > Moranbacterales. The sequence goes on along the minus strand of JAOZUJ010000020.1, from coordinate 10,341 downwards.
GATGGATTGACCTCGGTTTTGCATCTTTTCAGCCTGTTGAGATCGTGAAAGTTTTTATGATTATTTTTTTGGCACACTTTATTTCCAAAAAACGTGGTGAGTTGGGTGAGATGACAACCATTATTGTCTCATTTCTTTTGACGGTTGTAATAGGTTTTCTTATTCTTTTGCAACCAGACCTTGGATCTGCGCTGGTGGTATTTGGTATTTGGTTTGGCATGATCTTTGTATCAGGCATCAAAAAGCGTTATTTGTTAGCCTTTGTAGTTATTGGCGCTATTTTTGCTGTCATTGCGTGGAGTCTTTTTGCGCCGTATCAACGAGCGCGTATTGTCAATTTTTTGCATCCTGAGCTTGATCCACAGGGAACGGGGTATAATGTTCTACAATCAATTATTGCTGTTGGAAATGGTGGGATGGTCGGGCAAGGTTTTGGATATGGCACGCAATCACAATTAAATTTCTTACCAGAGAAACACACTGATTTTATTTTTGCAACAATTGCAGAATCAATCGGCTTTTTGGGTATACTGATTCTCTTTGGTTTATTTACAGTTTTATTTACACGATTTTATTTTATCGCAAAAAATTCTCGGGATGCCTTTGGATACTTTTTGGTTGTGGGTGTGATGGTGTTGTTCTTTATTCATTTTACAGTTAATATAGGAATGAACATTGGTGTGATGCCAGTGACAGGGATTCCACTGCCACTCATCAGTTATGGAGGAAGTTCACTTTTAAGTGTGATGATCGCTTGCGGAATTGTGATGAGTGTATATTTGCGCAGAGAAGTGACGATGAAAAACTATGTTGAATCCTATTAGAAACAGTTGTCTCACTTTGAACAATTAGAACAAGTGAATCACTCTAAGGCTTGCAATTTTTTATTTTTTGTATTATTATACTTTCTATATGGACATCGAACGAGAACAAAATCGTGTTATTCCACAAAAATGTCCTGTGTGCGGCGCACAGCGGGATAGTTTGTCTTATGTTCCCATTGGTAATAACAATGAACAAACGATCGTGCATATTTCATGTGCGAAGTGTGCTGGAGCAGCAATGATCTTTGTGTCACAAAATGATACTGGCATGATGACTGTGGGTGTGCTGACGGATACAACACCAACAGAAGCACGAGCATTTTTTGATTCAAATATTATATCAGATAACGATGTGATTGCTGTTCATGATTATCTCGATACATTTGATGGATATGCAAGCGATATGTTTTAAAGAGAAAAGACAATTTTTTAAATGATAACTATAATTACTAGTTGATAGTAACTCACTACTTGTTCAGTAACAGGTGGAGGAGATACGTGTTGCTAGTAAATAATTTTATGGAAACAATTATATTGAAGGTACAAAGTCGTGAAGTAACAGGAAAAGCAATGCGCGCACAAGCTGAAAAAAATATTCCAGCAGTTGTCTATGGTCCAACTATGGAGCCACAGATGTTGTGGGTAGATGCTGTTGAGATTACAAATGTTTTTTCAGACGCTGGAACAAACACAGTGTTATCACTTGTTATTGGTTCTGCAAAGCCAATTAACGTACTGATTCATGATTTTCAGTTAGATGCATTATCAGATGAGTTTGTACATATCGATTTCTATTTAGTAGACATGAATGAAATTGTAGAAACAGAAATTCCACTTGCATTTGTTGGTGAATCCGCTGCTGTAAAAAGTCTTGGTGGTACACTTGTAAAAAATCAAGATACCGTGACTGTACGAGCGTTGCCTGCAGAATTACCACGTGAAATCGAGGTCAGTCTTGAAAAATTGGATACATTTGAAGACCATATTAAAATTGAAGATATTATTGTTGGTGATAATGTGGAAATCGTCTCAGGAGAAAATGCAATGATCGCAATGGTTGCTGCACCTCGTACAGAGGAAGAAATGGCAGAGCTTGATGCTGAAATTGATGCAGATGTCTCTAAAATTGAAGGTGTTGCAGACAAGGATGAAGAAGGTGAAGAAGGAGAGGAGGGAGAAGAAGGAGAAAGTCAGAGTGATGAAGAAGGCTCTGGAAAAGACTCAGAAGAAAAAAAGGAGGAAAAATAATTATATTTTCAAGATATTTTTATCAAAACCAGTCGAAAGGCTGGTTTTTTGATTTGTTGTATGGGTGTTTAGCATTTTGTTAAAATATGATATGATATATATGCTAGTTGAATAGATTTCAACTTTACATAGCAAATTATGAAACACAAAAATTACACAAAACAATTTATTATATTTTCATTTATATTATTATTTTTTTGCACAGCAATGGTGCAGAATGGTTTTGTGTATGCTGCGTCAGATGAAGACGAAGATACGACAGAATTAACAGAAGAAGAAAAAAAGGAAATTGAGGAAAAAGAAGATGAATATAATGAAAAAAAGGAAAAATATGAAAAGAAGGTAAAAAAAGAGGAACAAAAAAAAGCATCTTTGCAAGGCGCACTTGGTGCTGTAAATAGTTCACTTGGAGCGACAAAGCGTACAATTGATGACGTAATTACAGACATTGAAAATAAAGAGTCTGACATTGATAGACATGATGCGCAAATTGCAACGCTTAATGATCAAACTCTATTATATAAATCATCTCTTTCAGATACTATGAGAAGATTTTATTATGCAAGTAATGTTGTGTCAGTAACATCAGTGATGGAAAATGACGGCTCGCAACGATTTTTGGATTCAACAGATGCACTCGATACTATGCGTACAAAAATTGTAGATGTCGTACATCAAGTTGAGGATACAAAGCAATTGCAACAACAAAAAAAAGATGAATTAAATGCTCTCAAAAAAGAAAAAGAAGCACTTTTGGCAGAGCATAAACAGACGGAAGCAACTTTGTTGTCACAATCTGCCGCAGTAAAAACGGAAATTATTGAAGTCGATACATCAATTGCTCAGTTGAATGCAAAATTATCCGATGTTGAATCAAAATTATCATCACTACTTGGTGAGTCATTTGATACTGATGATATAAAAAAAGCAGCAAAGTATGCAAGTAAAAAAACAGGTGTTAGTAAAAGTTTTATACTCGGGATGCTCGTTGTCGAGACCAACCTCGGACGATTTACTGGGGGTTGTACATATAAAAAGAGTAAGATGGGAGATAAAAATGAAAAGATCTTTAAGCGCATCACAAAAGATTTGGGGTATAATTATAAAAAAGTAAAAGTTTCTTGCCCGCTGAGCTATGGTATTGGTGGCGCTATGGGAGTAGCGCAATTTATGCCAACAACATGGGTGGGATATGAATCAAAAATTTCAAAATACACAGGGCATTCGCCAGCAGATCCATGGAGCCTTACAGATGGTGTGATGGCAATGGCAATCAAACTTGCAAATGATGGCGCAACAAGTGAGAAGGGTGAATTTGATGCTGCGAGAAGATATTATTGTGGTTCACGACTGGAACGTAGCGCATGCATTAATTATGGTAACAAAGTATTATATTGGGCAAAAAATTATAAAGACCGTCTCTAATGAAAATGTTTATAACGTTAGTACAACCACACTTATTTTTATAAATGTGGTTGTATTTTTTTTGATATATCTTATAATTTAGATAGGTAGTATACTTTTTGTTTAATTTATATTAATAATAAGAAAAATGAGTAGAGAAAGAATAGCGTCGCATTTACTAGACGTGCATGAAACAGGTACAGATAAAAAGAAAGAGGGCACAGATAAAGAAGAACAAGAAAAACCAGATGCGCATCTTCGTCATTTTTTGGATGATGAAGAAAATCCACAAGAGATTCGTGAAAACACAGAAGAAAAGGAAGAAAGTGTAGATTCAGAAAAGTATGAAAAAAAACAAGAAGATAAATCAAAAGAGCATTTTGAGGGCATTGAAATGGCTGGTGAAAGTAGTGGAAAATTAAAAATAGAAAAAGGTGAGAGTAAAAAAGAATCGTTAACAAAGTTTTTTACAGCAAATGCTGAACAATTGAAATCGAGTGATACAGAAAAAAACATTTCTGTTCAGCAGTGGGCACAGGGTCAAGTAGAGCAATTATTGTCAGCACAGCAAGAAAGAAATGGTGCAGAGAGCAACGCGTTAGAAGATAATTATATGGAACTTGATCTATCTGATCCTGAAAATGTAAAGATCAAAGAAAATGATGTAGATAATCAACAGAAAGAAAATGCTTCTGTTGAAGATGAAGAAAATAGTGATGTGTATGAACAACAAAAAGAAAAAGATGTCGAGAATGATAGAGAGAAGCAAGGAGATGATAAGCAAGATGAAATAATCAATCAAGCAGAACAACCGACAATAGAATCAACACATCAAAGAGATGAAAAAGCATATAATGAAAAAATGTTGCAGTTCAAGTTAGGAGACTTGGGACTTTCTACACAAGAGGCTGCTGATACGACATTTGCAGATCTATCACAAACGCAGGAAGGCAAAGCGCTCAATGATGCCGTGGCACAGCTTGGTGCAGAAAAAGGATTGGATGCGCCAGCAAATGATGAAAATATTACGGATTATTTATCACGGTCAATGGAGGAGGGAAAGATAAATTGGGACGATATTGATGCGTTAACAAAAAAGAATGAAAATAAAAAAGAGCACTAAATATTTTGTTGTTACGTGGTAAAAATGCACATATAAGATGTTTATGATATAATGTGTACTATAAAGTTTTAATAAAGTTAAATAAAAATATATGACTCCAATGAAAATGCCAACGCTAAAAAGTAGCAATAAAAAGAAAAAAGAAAGCAAAGAAGGAAATGATGCAATTGATCGAAGTTGGATGGATGAGGCGTCTGATGGTTTGTCAGCACCAGAAGATGCTGTAGCACAGCGAAAAGAATTAGCGGCAAGTTTGCAGGCTGAGGCGATGCAACAAGAGACAGAAAATATGTCACCAGCAGGAGAATTTGGTAATCTTGATGTAGAATCTATGACACAAGAAGAAATTGATGCACGCAATCAACAAAGGCAAGCGTATGCAGAAAGCTTACCAGATGTTGATGAGTTTTCTACAGAGTCAGTGCAAAATGAGTCTACTGAGGGTGTGGTCATTGCAGAAAATACTACAATTGAAGGTGCTCCGTCTGTATCAAACCCTGAAGATAATCCAGATGTTATTTCGACCTTAGGTAGTGAGAATACGCCAGAAACGGTGACACAATTAGCAACGCCAGAGCAAGAAGCACAGGTTGTAGCTGCCTTTGAACAAGAGGCACAAATTGCAGATAATGTTGAAAGACAAGCGGATGTTCATATCACAGTCAAATCTGGTGACAACATTTCCAAACTGATCACACAGCAATTAAATAATAATCCAGAGTATGCACTGTTAAATAGTGAGGAAAAGACAGCATTGAAAAAAGAGGCTTATACACAATTTGCAAATTTGCTTCCAGAAGATATTAAAAGCATTGGAATTAAAAGTGGTGATATTAACAAGCTTGCTATTGGGGACACATTAAATTTTTCAGAAATGGAGTGGTATGGTAGAGGTTCTGATATGCCAGAGGAAATTCCAACAATTGCGTCCACTGATAGAAAAAAGAAATTTAATACACCTGAAGAAGATGAGCAGACAAATGTTGTGAGTGATCCATTAGAACACAGTAAGCCAATTCCCACAATGGCAGAAGCAGTTGTGCCAGAATCTATGGAGGAATCAGTTGAAAAGTCAGCATGGGTAAATCCTGACACGGGTAAAAAATGGTCATCGAGTGAACATAGTAAGGGAGAATCACCGCAAGAAATGGCAGAGGCAAAAGTGCCAGAATTTATAAAAGATAATGTGCCAGCAGATGCTGTAGTCGCAATGTCGGGTGGTGCAAAAAGTGTGGATGAATTTATGGAGAATTCTGAGGGAGACCTTGCTATTGACGATCAAGTTGTACAGGGATTACAGGATGCATATGAACAACTCTCTCAAGCGATTGAGTCCACTGGTGACACAGTTGTTGATGGTGTTGAATATACAGCAAAGGAGGCGTCAGCTCTCGCAGAAGGGCTTATGGAATTTATAGGTTTTACAAAAAAAGAAGTAAAATATGGTGAAGATAATACACAAACGTTAGGCTCTATTGAAAATCCTGAAAAATAATAATCTATAATTCAATTTAATCGTGTAGATAAAAATATGGATAAAAAAGAAATATATGAAAATTTGTCTACCTCTGTAGATCAATTAAGTGAATTATTAGAAGATTCAAAAGATGTGAAAGAATTGTCAGAAAGTGTGGAGGAGTTAACAGTATCACAAGATGGCAATCAGAGAAGTGTTGGAAATAATTTAAACGGAATAGAGAGAGCTCATATAAAAGATGATAAAGAGGCAAACGCATTGACAATGCAAATTAAAATTGATGGGACACTACTTAAAGGTCAAACAGCAAAACAAGCTTTTGAGACATTTGATCACATGAAACACCCAAAGAAAAAGTTTTTAGCAAGCTTTGTAGAAATTACACAAAAAAATCCACCACAAGATAATGAAAAGATTGGTGAATATTTTGTACGATTAGCAGATAAGGATCTGATCGAAATAGATGATAATGTGGACATCTTTATTAGTTTGTTTCACAAATAAATTATCAATAAAATGCTTATTCGAGTACTGTTAAATGGTAATAGTACTCGTTTTTTGTCATTGACTTTTGTGCGTAAGCGTGCTATAATTATATAGTAATCAGTTGCTACGTAAGAAGGTGTGGTGACAGATACAGTTTGCTAACATATAAAAAAATGGCAAACATCGTTCACTTTGCACTATGCTATCGTGGACACAATCGGGTGGGCAATTTAAGTGCTCAAGCCGATTTTTTTGTTCTTTTCACAATTAAATAGGAACAATTCCAAAAAACAATGTTTTTTGGGTCACTTTTTAGATATAAAATTCTTTGTATCTCATTTCGCTCAGTCATTATAATGATGACATTCGAAATTATTTTGTAATTGCCACTTTTTCAACAGCTGTTGATCAAGTGGCTTTTTCTTGTAAAAAAGCATAATTTACCATATACTTTACAAAGATGTGTCATTATATTTATTATAAAAATTATGCAATATTTTAAGATTGTCGGTGGAAAAAGATTGGGCGGGTCTATCTCAGTGAATGGTTCAAAAAATGCGGCAGTGGCGCTTCTTGCTGCTTCTGTCATGAATCGTGGAAAAACGACATTCAAGAACATGCCTCAAATTGAAGAGGTAAATCGATGGTTGGAAATCCTTGATAGTATCGGGATGAAGATTGAGAAGGAAGGTAAAACAATAACATTGACATCACCAAAGCAATTTAATATAAGAAAAATAAATTGTGATGCTGCAAGTCAAACGCGTAGTGCCATCATGCTTATTAGTGCACTCTCAGGGAGGCACAAAAGATATTTGATTCCACAAGCAGGTGGATGTAAATTAGGTGATCGTACAATTAAGCCACATATATATGCCTTGGAAGATTATGGTATTGATGTGCAAGCACAAAAAGACGGTTTTTTGGTAAATGTTGGGACACTTGTGCCAAATGAAAATAATGTATTGTATGAATCAGGGGACACAGTTACAGAAACAGCAATTATAGCAGCAGCTCAAATTCCTGGAAAGACTGTGATAAAAATGGCAACATCAAATTACATGGTACAAGACCTTTGTTTTTTCTTGGAAAAACTTGGTGTTAAAATTAAAGGTATTGGCACAACGACATTGGAAATTCGTGGAAAAAAAGTAACAAAGAAAAAAGTAACATATGAAATAAGTGAAGATCCAATTGAGGCAATGTTCTTTTTATCACTAGCTGTTACAACAAAAAGTGAATTGACAGTGAAGCGATGTCCAATTGAATTTTTGGAATTGGAATTGTTAAAGCTCAATAAAATGGGACAACAGTTTGAAATTATGCGGAAATATAAGTCATATAATAAAAAAACACAATTGGTAGATATTAAAATGATCCCATCAAAATTAACAGCATTGGAAGATAAAATTCATGCATTGCCTTTCCCAGGATTGAATATGGACAATCTTCCGTTCTTTGTGCCGATTGCGATGATGGCAAAGGGTACGACGTTGATTCATGATTGGGTATATGAAAATCGTGCTGTGTATTTTACAGAGTTAAATCGACTTGGTGGACATATCACACTTATTGACTCACATCGGATTAAAGTTGTGGGTCCGACAAAATTGATTGGAGCAGATCTTATGTCACCACCAGCATTACGACCAGCAGCAATTATGCTTGTTGCAATGATTGGAGCACAAGGCGAATCAATTTTGCGAGGCGTGTATTCAATCAATCGTGGGTATGAAGATTTGGAAGTACGATTACAAAGTATCGGTGTTGATATTATTCTAGTCAATGAATAGTAATTATAAAAAAATATGGAAAATTTAGCACCAAAACAATTTAATGAGCCAACGCCTAAAGATGAGATTGAAAAAACGGCATCGCATATTATAGAACAATTTCAAGAACAATTTCCAGAACATTCTTTAATGTATAAAGGCTTTCAATCTGGCTTTGGATTTGAAGATGATGCATATTTATTTAATATTATGACTGAACAATCAAATGCATACGATGCAACTTTTTCCGTTACAGAGCTAGATTTACAATCAGTAGAAGATGCATTTGTAAAAAAGATGAAACTATTTGGTGAAGATATGAAAGAGATAGCATAGCATAATTTTATGACAAAAAAGTTATTACAAGGAAAGGATTATATAGGTGTTGGTGGTGGAGTTTTGATTGTGAATGATGATGGAGATGTTCTCTTGATGAAAAGAGGAAAAGATGTGCGTAATGAATCTGGTTGGTGGTCAAAGCCTGGCGGTGGTGTCAAATTTGGTGAAACAGCAATTGAAGCGATGGAGAGAGAAATGAAAGAAGAATTGAATATTGAAATAGAAATTACAGGATATTTACCACATACGGATCATATTATTGAAGATGAAAATCAGCACTGGGCATCTTTTAATTTTATAGCACATATCACAAAAGGTGAACCAAAAAATATGGAGCCCGACAAGTGTGATGCTGTTAAATGGTTTGAGCTTGATCATTTACCAAAAAAAATAACGCAAACAACACGTGAGCCAATCGAAAATTATATTACTAAAAAATATATTACATTGTAATTTATATATGAAAGAATATTACGAAGCAATTGAAAAATTTCATCAGAAGTTTGAAATGAAAGATACAAATAATGAGGATATGAATTTTCGTTTGAATTTGCTCATTGAAGAACTAGGCGAATTAGCTCAGGCAGTTACGAAAGGAAAATCTCGTGAAAATATCATTGAAGAAAATATTGATTTACTAAATTTGATTATTGGTAATTTTGTGAGTATGGGAATTGGTGTAGATGAAATAGATGATGCGTTTTGGAAAAAATACGAAAAGATCATGGACAGAACAAAGAAAAAAGTTAATAATGGAAATTACAGAGTATCTGAATTTAAGGAATAGAATATATTATGAGTATGATCGTGTGAAAAATTGGTATTGGTATTACTTTGATAAATGAATAATAATTATACAAAAATATGAACAAAGAAGAGATGCCAGCAATAGAGGTCGGTGTAGAAGATCGGTCAAAAAATCAGGAGCGGGGCGTAGATCGTTCAAAAATGAGTGAATGTTATGGGTTGTCAGAATCGCCTGAAAAGTCACAACCACATGGTTCTATTTCTACGTCAGTTGAATGTCAGGCAACGCCGATGACAAATGAGCATGGTATTGCGATGACTAATCCTAGAGAATCGATTCGGCAAGAGATTGCTAGTCGGGTAAATGGCGGTGAAACAGATTTTCAAGCTGATCAGTTTATTATTCGAGATCATGATGACATTCAATCTGAAGTTGACTCTTTGCCAGAAATTGCAAACAAGCCCGGTGAATATCCAGTGGTTCAATCTCAACAAGAGCTTGTGGAACTTTATTCAGAGGCTTTTGAGGAGAATCTTTCATTTTCACCAGCGTACGTTTTTAGTAGTGACCCAGTTGAGGATGAGGGACGACGACTTGTTGATAAAAAAGTGAAAGAAGCTCTTGAGGCACAAGTCAGATATAATCAACAATCTGCACAAAAGACAGCTGAAGCAGTTCGAAAAGATCAATTAGCTAGGTTTCAGAAGATCTTGAAAGAAAAGAAATCCGCAGGCATCGATACTGTTACTGCTGAGAAGTCTTATCAACGTGCATTTTCTGATAGTAATGTTAGGGTTGATGAAGAATTTGATTCAGGCGTGTCAGAAAGTAACAAAGAAAAAAGTTAATAATGGAAATTATAGAATATATATGAGTATGATCGTGCGGAAAATTGGTATTGATTTGGGTACTGCAAATAC